>CBININ010000130.1:0-6626 GCA_966250755.1 uncultured Gammaproteobacteria bacterium
GTCACCGCCGCCGAGGCCGACGCCTATTTCGCCACCCGCCCGCGCGCCAGCCAGATCGGCGCCTGGGCCTCGCTGCAGTCGCAGCCGTTGCCCTCGCGCGAGGTCTTCGAGCAGCGCATCGCCGTGATGGAGCAGCGCTTCGAGGGCGTGGAGGTGCCGCGCCCGCCGCACTGGTCGGGCTTCCGCGTGGTGCCGGAGATGGTGGAGTTCTGGTACGGCGCGCGCTACCGCCTGCACGAGCGCCATCGTCATGAACGCGTGGACGGCGCCTGGCGCCAGCAGATGCTCTACCCCTGATCGCGTGGCCGGGCCGCGCCGCATCGTCTGCCTGACCGAGGAACCGACCGAGGTCCTCTACGCGCTGGGCCAGCAGGACCGCATCGTCGGCATCTCCGGCTTCACCGTGCGGCCGCCGCGGGCGCGGCGCGAGAAGCCCAAGGTCAGCGCCTTCACCAGCGCGAAGATCGACGAGATCCTGAAGCTCGAACCCGACTTCGTGGTCGGCTTCAGCGATATCCAGGCCGACATCGCCGCGGCGCTGATCCGCGCCGGCGTGGAGGTGTGGATCAGCAACCACCGCAGCGTGGCGGGCATCCTCGACTACGTGCGGCGGCTGGGCGCGCTGGTGGGGGAGGGCGCGGCGGCGGAGCGCTACGCCGATGAACTGCAGCGCGGCCTCGACGCGGTCGCCGCGCGGGCCGCCGCGCTGCCGGTGCGCCCGCGGGTGTATTTCGAGGAATGGGACGAGCCGATGATCAGCGGCATCCAGTGGGTGGCCGAGCTGGTGCGGATCGCCGGCGGCGACGACATCTTCCCGGAGCGCGCGGCGAAGTCGCTGGCCAGGGACCGCATCCTGGCCGACGGCCGCGAGGTCGTCGAGCGCGCGCCCGACATCATCTTCGGCTCGTGGTGCGGCAAGAAGTTCCGTCCGGAAAAGGTTGCGGCGCGCGCCGGCTGGGAGGCGATCCCTGCCGTGCGCGAGGGCCAGCTGTTCGAGGTGAAGTCGCCGATCATCCTGCAGCCGGGGCCGGCGGCCTTGACCGAGGGCGTTCGCGAGCTGCATGGCCGCATCGCGGCCTGGGCGGCGTCGCGCGCCTAGGCGCGCGGCTTCCGTCCGGTCATTGCACGGCTAATCGCGCAAGGCCTGCAACCCCAGCGCCGCCAGCATCCCGGTCATCTGCCCGGCCTGCACCGCCTGCTCGCTCGACGCATTGCCCTGCTGCGCCCGCTTCGCCACGCCCTGCGCGATGGCGGCCAGGCGGAAGTAGCTGAAGGCCAGCACGAAGGGCCAGTCCGCGGGCGCGGGCCGGCCGGTGAGTTCGCAATAGCGCGCCAGCAGCGCGGCCTCGCCGGGAATACCAAGCGCCGCGCGGTCCATGCCGCCCAGGCCCGGCAACGCGGGATTGCGTGGCAGCCGCAGGGCCATGCAGAAGTAGCCCAGGTCCGCCAGCGGATGGCCGAGCGTGGACAGCTCCCAGTCCACCACCGCGCGCACGCGCGGCCCGGCGGGATCGAACATCAGGTTGTCGATGCGGAAGTCGCCGTGGGTCAGCGCGACCACGCCGTCGTCGGCCGGACAGCGCGCGGCCAGCTTGTCCATCAGCGCGTCCATCTCGGCGATGGCGCGGGTCTGGCTGGCGCGGTACTGCTCGCTCCAGCGCGCGATCTGGCGGGCGAAGTAGTTGCCCGGCTTGCCGTAGTCCGACAGGCCGACGGCGGCGACGTCCACCGAGTGCAGGGCCGCCAGCGTGGCGATGATCGCGTCGTAGTACGCGCCGCGATCCGCCGTCGCGAGGTCGGGCAGCGAGGGGTCCCAGAACACCCTGCCGTCGACGAACTCCATCAGGTAGAACATCGAGCCGATCACCGACTCGTCGCGGCACAGGTGCAGCGGCCGCGCCACCGGCACGGCGCCGCCGTGCAGGGCGCCCAGCACGCGGAACTCGCGGTCCACCGCATGCGCCGAGGCCAGCAGCTGGCCCGGTGGCTTGCGCCGCAGCACGTAGGTGCCGCTCGCCGCATCCAGGCGATAGGTCGGGTTGGACTGGCCGCCCTTGAACTTGGTCGAGGTCAACGGCCCGCGGAAGCCGGGAAGGGCGAATTCTAGGTAGGCGGCGAGGGTTTCGTCGGGAAGCGTGAGGTCGGCCATGCCCCATGATGCACGGCGCGCCCAGTGCTGGAAAGGATTCCGATTGCTGCTGTACTTGGAGCAACTTTCGCAGCGAAAGTGCCAGCCACCGGCCAGCAAATCGCACCTCACGATCCTCGACAAGAAGAAGTCCAGTGACAACGCTGCGGCGCAAATCTCATTATTGCGCCTAATTTGACTTGCAGTTCCGTTGCGGTCCTCTCGCGACTCAGTTGCAACGCAAGCCTCGGGACGACTCGCCACAGGGGACACGATGAATCCGATTCGCCAACGCGGCATTGCCGCGCTGCTGGGTTGCCTTGCGGCAGCGCAAGCCACTCAAGCCGCCGATGTCGTCGCCGCGCAGGAATGCGACAAGTACATCAACAAGCACCGCACGGTGCAGGCCTTGGCTTCGTCGCTCTTCGGCGAGCAGATCAGTGCCCGCGACGGCTCGGTCAGTTTCAAGATGGTCGACGGCGAACTGGCGGGGAACGGACCGCCCTTGCAGATCGTGCGCAGCTTCCAACCGCGCGAGAACACCTGGTTTTTTGACGGCAGTGGCGAGTCCGTCGCGGGCTGGGTGCTCGAAATCCCGCGCATGAAGACCATCGTCAGTTACAGCGTGCGACGCGGTTGTTGGACGGTACTGATAGTTCCTTGGGCGCTTATATCTTGTTCTTTCCGAAAAAAGCATTTTCAGAAACCAAGTTCTTCCGAAACCCGGCAGTCAGCAGAGCCTTCGGAACTTCTCGTGCCGCAGCGGCTAGACTGGAGAAACTAGCAAAGTTCGGAGAGTTCACTGGCGGGCTCGTAGCGCTTTCGAGCGGATTCGACGCAGTTCAAGCGTACAGAAGAGGGGGCAATACGGGGGCATTCATCTCTGGAGTTGACGCGAGTTTCGGTGCAGCCGGATTGTTCCCTAGCCCTGTCGCGGGGGCCGCGGCCGCCGGTTACGGGGCGACTCGCTTTGCACTAAGCTTCGACATTGTCACTAACAACTGGGTTTGGAGATTGCCGGTGGATTACCTTTGCGCCCATTCTGGGGACTGCGAATAATGCGCTCAATTTGGAACTCATACGTGCATCTGAGCAGAGGCATTTATGATTGGTGTGCGAGCTCTTCAGAGAACGTTACGCCTTTTGACGTAGCTTATCGTTTCGCCTTTGCTCAGGTACTAAACATCTGGGCTGCGTTCGGCCTGATCGATGGGTTCGTCGAAGTGCAGCTATCCAAATCGTGGGTGATACTTGGGTATGTCGGTCTGACGGTCTTGAATTGGCTCGCGGGCGTCAAATTCATTGAATACAACGCGCCGCACGCACACACGCACTTTCCGGCAAAGTCGGCCGCCATACTGTATGTTGCCTGCTCTTTACTCACCTTTTTGCTTTCCGTTCTTGTCTACGGAGGTAGCTCGAAGGATCAGTAGGTGCGTCGGTCGTGCGCGCCTTAGAACAATTGTTCTCGTATCCCCGAGTTGAATCGGCCGCTTTCTTAGGTACCTTAATTCCATAACCTTGGTTAACGAGGGAGGTGAATCGACCAAGGTCTGGCAGATGTCTTCGGCTCCACGTGATTCATGTGGTCGATGGTGCTGCAGTCGATCTTGGGGCATGAGCATCCAGGCCGGCGGGTCCTGCCGCCTGGCTGGGGTGACCCCATCGCTGTTGCGCACACCCCTGGATCGCCGGCCCGCCCGGCGCCCGACTAATTGCGCCGATCGAAGCGCATGCCCTTGCGCACCTGCTCCTGCGCTTGGCGGGTCAGGTTGAGCGCGCGATTGCGGTGCCCACCCTTGTCGTTCGTCGCGGCCTGCAGGTCGCGCTCGGCGGCGTTGAGGTGGTCGAGGGCGGATTCCATCCGCGGCTGCGAGGCGATCGAGGCGCCGGCCATCAGGCCGGCGGCGCCGGCGAGGACGGAAAACACGAGGGTGGCACCGGTCTTTCCGAGCTTCATGAGTCTTCTCCCCAAAAGACGCGCGGACTGCGCGTGGCAAGGTTAACGCCGGCGCGGCGGGGCGGTTGACTGGGCAGAAATCTGCGGCGGAGGCTCAACCGCCCTTGAGAAGCGAGCGGGCCAGCGCCGCGATGTGCACCTCGTCCGGGCCGTCGGCCAGCCGCAGCGAACGCGCGCCGGCGTAGGCCTGGGCCAGGAAGTGGTCTTGCGACAGGCCGCCGCCGCCGTGCATCTGCATGGCCCGGTCGATCACCGCGCAGGCCATGCGCGGGGCGACGATCTTGATCATGCCGATCAGGTCCTTGGCCCCGCGGTTGCCGACTGCGTCCAGCGCCGCCGCGGCCTGCAGCACCAGCAGCCGGGCCTGGTCGATCTCGCAGCGCGACAGCGCGATGGCCTCCTGCGCCATGCCGTGGTGGCCGAGCGGATGGCCGAAGGCGACGCGGCTGCGGGCCCGCGCCAGCATCATCTCCAGCGCGCGCTCGGCCAGGCCGATCAGGCGCATGCAGTGGTGGATGCGGCCGGGGCCCAGCCGTGCTTGCGCAATCTCGAAACCGCTGCCGTCTTCGTGCAGCAGGTTTTCCACCGGCACCCGCACGTTGTCGAAAGCGATTTCGACATGGCCCTGCGGCGCGTCGTCGAAGCCAAAGACGCGGAGCGGACGCTGCACCTTCACCCCGGGCGTGTGCATCGGTACCAGCACCATGGACTGCCGCCGGTGCGGCGCCGCCTGCGGCTGGGTCACCCCCATCACGATCAGCACCGCGCAACGCGGGTCGCCGCCGCCGGTGGTCCACCATTTGCGGCCGTTGAGCACGAAGAAGTCGCCGTCGCGGGCGATCGGCAGGCTGATGTTGGTGGCGTCCGAGGATGCGACCGCCGGCTCGGTCATGGCGAAGGCCGAGCGGATCTCGCCGCGCAGCAGCGGCTCCAGCCAGCGCGCCTTCTGCTCGCCGTTGCCGAACTGGTGCAGCACTTCCATGTTGCCGGTGTCCGGCGCCGAGCAGTTGAAGATTTCCGAGGCGATGAGCGAGCGGCCCATGCGCTCGGCCAGGCGGGCGTACTCCAGGTTCGACAGGCCGGCGCCGTGCTGCGGGTCGGGCAGGAACAGGTTCCACAGGCCGGCGGCGCGGGCCTTGGCCTTCAAGGCCTCGAGGATCGGCGGCACCGTCCAGCGCCGCTGCGCGTCCTCGTCCCAGCGCGCGAACTCGGCTTCCGCCGGATACACGTGCTCGCCCATGAAGGCGGCGAGCCTGGCGTCCAGCGCGGCGACGCGATCGGACATCGGGAACAGCTGGCTCATGGCATCGCCCTCGTCAGTAGTACGTCCACAGCTCGCGCTTGTCGTGCAGGTGCGGCACCGCGTTCCAGCTGCCCAGCGCGTGGCCGTAGGGCCGCGGGTGCAGCTCGCACAGGCCGGAGTTGCGCAGGGTCAGGTTGAGGTCGATGGCGGCGCGGTCGGGGGCGCCCAGCGCCGATTGCGCGAGGCGGGAGATGACGCCGCCGGAGGTGAAGGCGAGGATGCGGCCCTGCGCCGGATCCAGCCGGCGGCCGGCGTCGGCGACGCGCGCGCCGAAGGCCTCCCAGCTTTCCGGCAACTGGCCGATGCGGTCCTCCGACCATGCCGACAGCGCGGCATGGATCATGGTGCCGAAGTTGATGAGGCCGCCGTCGGCGACCGCCGCCAGCGACGGGTGGTCGGCATGGTCGCGGGCGAAGCCCTGGAACACCGCGGTGTGGTCGAACTCGTCCAGGCCGTGGTCCACCCGCGCCTCGGGCAGTTCCTGGTCGGCTTCGGCATAGGCCAGGCAGACCTGCTCGTAGGATTGGCGGTGCCGGCGCATGTTGCCGATCACCACTGCGTCGAAGCGCTGCCCCGTCGCCACCAGCCAGCGGCCAAGGCGCAGGCACTGCTCGCGGCCCAACTCGCTCAGGCGGTCGTAATCGTCGGTGCCGGCGCGGGCCTGGCCGTGGCGGACCAGCAGCAGACTCACGCGCGGTCCTCGTGGGCGGCGGCGAGTTCGCGGCCGCGTTCGGTGGCGCGGGCGATGGCCTGGCCGACCAGGTCGCGGAAGCCGCCCGCCTCGAAGGTCTCGATCGCGGCCTGGGTCGTGCCATTGGGCGAGGTGACGCGCTGGCGCAACGTGGCCGCGGTTTCGCCCGACTCGACCAGCATGCGCGCCGCGCCGAACACCGTCTGCAGCGCCAGGACGCGCGCCGTCTCCGCCGACAGGCCCTGTGCCTCGCCCGCCGCCTGCATGGCCTCGGCCAGCAGGAAGACGTAGGCCGGGCCGCTGCCCGACAGCGCGGTCACCGCATCCATGTCCGCCTCCTCCGGAATCCAGGCGGTGATGCCGGTGGCGCCGAGCAGGTCGGCGGCCAGCGCGCGCTGCGTCGCATCCACCCGCGCGTTCGCGTACAGGCCGGTGGCGCCGGCGCCGAGCAGCGCCGGCGTGTTGGGCATGGCGCGCCCCACGGGCAGGTCGCCGCCGAGCCAGCGCGCGAGTTGCACGCCGGGGAAGCCGGCGGCGATCGAGA
>CBININ010000131.1:0-6553 GCA_966250755.1 uncultured Gammaproteobacteria bacterium
CTCGCCGAGCAGGCGCAGGCCTTCGCGTCGCGTTTCGCCGCGCCAGCGCGCGAGCGACAACCGCAGTGCGCGGTATGCGTCCAGCCGCGCCAGCCGAAGGCTTTCGCCCGCCTGCAGTCGCGGGCAGGCGAACACGGGCGAGGACGCGCCTTCGAAACGGCACCAGGCCGGCGTCGGCATCGCCACGCCGAGGGCGGCACGCGACAGCCGGTTGGCGTCCTCGCGCGCCATCACCTCCAGGCTGGCGGCGGCGTCGGCCGCCAGCTTGGTGCGCAGCACCACGTCGAGCGCCGGCGCATCGCGCCCTTCCTCCGCATGCGCGGCCACGATGGGACGCAGCGATTCGACCGGCCACTGCGCCGCGGCCACGGAATGCGCCAGCCGATGCTGCAACCAGAGCCGACCTTGCCGTTCCTGCGGCAGCCCGCCGTAGGCAGCTTGCGCCAGCGCCTCGCGCCGTCCGCGCACCAGCGCGCTCAGCTCGCGCAGGCGGCGCGCGCGGATCTCGGCGTCCCCGCGCGCGCGCAGCAGGTCCAGCGGCGATCGCGCGGGGGCCGCCGGCGTGTCCAGCAGCCGCTGCAGTTCGGCGCGCAGGCGTTGCAGCTCGGGATCGTCCTGCGGTCCGAGCGGCAGGCCAAGCACCACGGCCGGCGACAGCGAGCGCAGGTCGGTGGACTGCGCGTTCGTCCCGCCCAGGCGATCGAGCGCGACCGCGTAGCGCTCCAGCACGAGCCGCTCGACGGCTTCGCGCTGCGGCACGTGGCGCAGCGCGGACCGGGGTTCCTCGCCAGCGCGGCCGCTGCACGGAATGGACGGCTGACCATCGGCATTGAGCACCTTGCACCATGCGTCGAGCGGCGTGGCGCGATGCACCAGCGCGAGCGCGGCGTCCGACAGCGCGTGCGCGGCGAGCGTGGCCAACGCGATCGCCAGGGCGAGCGGGCTCCACAGCCGCAGCGCCTCGCCCAGTACCCGCGCCGGCGGCCGGCCGGTCGCGCGCAGTCGCGCCCGCAGGTCGCGGTTCTGCCAGGCCAGCAGGCCCAGCATCGCGCCGAGCACGAAGATCGCGAGCATGACGGCGTGGGAGGCGGCGGCGAGCATGGCGGTGCCGGCGCCCGGGCGTCAGCGCGCTTGCCGGCGGTGCGCGGCGCGCACCAGCCCGTAGGCGAGCAAGGCGGCGAGCACGCCCAGCACCAGCAGCCAGCCGGTACGCCGCTCCACCACCGACTCGCCCAGCAGCACGGCGCCGACCGCGTACGGCAACTCCGCCACCGCCACCGCCGCCAGGTAGGTGCGCCGCGGCACGCCCAGCCAGCCGCAGACGTAGCCGGGAATCTCCGAAGGCAGCACCAGCTGCCACAGCAGCACCAAGGGGAAGTGCAGCGCCTGCGAGGAGGCCGGGAGATAGGCGGCGATCCGCGGCGGCACCGCGGCCGCGCCCGAGCCGCGCAGCATGCTGCCGACCGTGTAGGCGAACAGGCCGCCCAGCCACCATCCGATCCACAGCAATGCACCGGTGACCCACGGGCCCCAGGCGTAGATCGCCGCGGGCACCAGCAAGGCGCTGGAGAAGAAGGCCAGCACTGCCGACACCGCCGCCAGCAGGACGAACAGCAGCGCACCGAGCAGCGGATGCGCGGCGATCACCGGCTCGGCGCCTGCCAGCAGCCGCTGCAGGCCTTCGTACACCGGATCGAGCGACAGCAGCAGCGCCGCCGCCGCGCACAGGCCCAGGATCGCCAACGCGCGCCACAGCGAACGGTGGCGGGCGTGGTCGGAAATCGGGTGTCCGGCGGGCATGGCCCGACTATGCCACGCAGGACCGCTCGATTCAGCCTTCCGCGCCCTCCACCGCGCGCTCGATCACGCCGATGTCGATCTTGCGCATGGTCATCATGGCCTGCATGGCGCGGCCGGCGCGGTCCTTGTCGGGGTCGTGCATCAATTCGATCATGCGCTCGGGCACGACTTGCCAGCTGAAGCCGAAGCGGTCCTTGAGCCAGCCGCATTCGATTTCGCGGCCGCCCTCGCCGAGTTTCGACCAGTAGTAGTCCACCTCCTCCTGGCTGGCGCAGCGCACCGACAGCGACACCGCCTCGGTGAAGGGGAACTGCGGCCCGGCGTTGAGCGCCTGCAGGCGCTGGCCGTCGAGCTCGAAATCCATCAGCAGCACCCTGCCCTGCAATGCGGGATTCTCCTCGCCGTAGTGCAGCACCGAGTGCACCCGCGAATTCGGGAACACCGACAGGTAGAAGTCCACCGCCTGCTCGGCGTTGAAGTCGAACCACAGGCAGGGCGTGATACGCGGCGCGGGCGTCATGGCTGCACCTCGCCGGGCACCATCACCATCCACTGCAGGCCGAACTGGTCCTTGACCATGCCGTAACAGGGCGACCAGAAGGTCTTCGTGAGGGGCATGCCGACGGCGCCGCCCGCGGCCAGCGCGTCGAAGGCTCGGTGCGCCGCCGCCTCGTCCGGCACGGTGAGCGCCAGCGAGAAGCCGTGGAAGCCGCCGTCGCCCTCACTGCAGCCGTCCGAAGCCATCACGGTCGTGTCGCCGACGGTAAAGTCGCAGTGCATCACCTTGGATTCGAAGCCCGGCGCGAGCATGCCCGCCGGCACCGGATCGGGGCTCTGGTCGAAACGCATCAGCATGCCGACGCGGGCGCCGACGGCCTCGCGGTAGAAGTCGAGCGCTTCCTGGCAGCGCCCGCCAAAGAACAGGTAGGGCTGTGCGGCGTGGTTCATGGCTACTCCTTATGCCCGGCGACGGGCCGTGGGGGCCGCGCGCGGCGCGGCAGGTCGGGGAAACAGCAGTTCGAGGTAGCGGCGCAGGTGGGCCAGGCTTTCGCGCGCGGAGTCCGGCGCCTGCCGCACCTTGGCGAAGATGAAGGCGCCCTGCAGCACCGACTGGATGAACTCGCCCAGGCTCTCGGCCGTCCAGGCCGCGCCGGGCGCATAGCGCTCGCGCGCCTGCGCGATGTCCGGCAGCAACCCGGCGATGTGCGCGCCCAGCTCGCGCTCGCAGGCGGCGCGGATCGGCGGGTGGCTGTCGTAGGTTTCCTGCGCGAGCGTGCCCAGCAGGCAGGTGTAGCCGGCCAGCTCGCCTTCGAGCAGCTGGGCGCGGAAGTCCACGTAGCCGAGCAGGCGATCGCGCGGATCCTCCGCCGCATGGTAGGGCGCGCCGGCGAACAGCCCTTCGGCCATCGCCGAGAAGTGCCCGACCGCGGCCACCGCGAGTTCGTCCTTGCTGCGGAAGTGGTGGAAGAAGCTGCCCTTCGACACGCCCGCGCGCTCGCAGAGCGCGTCCACCGTGGTGGCCGCGTAGCCTTGCGCGCGGATGGCATGCAGCGCGGCATCCAGCAGGCGCTGGCGTGCGGGGGACGGTGCAGTCGCGGCGGCGGAGGGTCGCATGAATCTACCGTACCGACCGGTTGGTATGGTTGTCAACCGCCCCACTGCCTGGGCTTTGCACATGCCCGCCTGACAGTGGCAGGCGGGCGCCCTATGCTCGGCGCATGAGCCACGGCCTGCTTCGCCTCGGACCTACCCAGCAGCGACTGCTGCGGCAACTGCTGATGTCGCCGGGCGGCTGCAGCGTGGAGGACCTGTGCCTGCGACTGAAGGTCACGCACAACGCCGTGCGCCAGCACCTCACCGCGCTGATGGCGCAGGGGCATGCCGAGCGCGTCGCGTCGCGGGCCACCGGCGGCCGGCCGCAGATGCGCTACGCCATCACCCCGCAGGGTCGCGAGCTGTTCCCGCGCAACTACGGCGCCATCGCCGGCGCGCTGCTGATGCGCCTGGAGGACACGCTCGGCGACCAGGCCGTCGCGCAGTTGCTCGTGGACCTCGGCGCCACCGTCGCCGCCTCGCAACCCGCGCTGGCCGACACCGCGGATCCGCAGGCCCTCGCCACCGCCCTCGCCGAACGACTCGACAGCCTCGGGTACGAAGCCCTGCCCGCGCGCACGGCGGGCGAATGGCAGGTCGAAGCCTTCAACTGCGTGTTCCATTCGCTCGCGCGGCAGAACCCGCAGGTCTGCCAGTTCGACCTCGCCTTCCTCGAGGCCCTGAGCGGCCGCAAGGTTCGCCTGACTGCCTGCATGCTCCATGGCGAGCACGTCTGCAGGTTCCGCATCCCCGAAGTCTGAGGCACCCTCGCGCGGCCTTTGCACATGCCGCCCTTCCGGTGGTGCCGGACCCGCCCCACGATGCCGCCACGCCCGATCCGCGGCGCCCGAGGAGCACATCATGGACCGACGCACCCGCAACTTCGTCTTCGCCACTACGTTGGCGCTTCCCTTCGCCGCCGTCGCCCACGACGGGCATGCGCATGCCGTCGCGACCGGCATGAGCGCATCCGCCGGCACCGCCTCCGGCGACAAGGTCGCGGCCACCCGCGAGGCCCTGCGCGACCTCTGGGTCGAGCACGTGTTCTGGATCCGCAACTACGTGCAGGCCAGTGCCGACGGCCATGCAAACGCGCAGAAGGTCGCCGCCGACCAGGTCGTCGCCAACGCCAGCGCGATTTCCGGCGCGATCGCCGGTTTCTACGGCAAGCCCGCCGGCGATCGCATGCTTGCCCTGCTCGCCGGCCACTGGACGGCGGTGAAGGATTACAGCGACGCCACCTTCGCCAAGGACGCGGCCAGGCAACAGGCCGCGGCCACGCGCCTGGTAGCGAACGCGAAAGAGATCGCCGCCTTCCTCGCCAAGGCCAACCCGAACCTGCCCGAGCCCACCCTGGTCGGCCTGTTGTCCGCGCACGGTGCCCACCACCTCGCCCAGATCGGCGAACTGGCCAAGGGCGACTACGCCGGCGAGGCGAAGACCTGGCAGGCCATGCGCCAGCACATGCTGGTGATCGCCGACGCCCTGGCCGCGGCCCTGGCCAAGCAGTTCCCGGCGAGGTTCTGAGGCGACCCGCCCGGCTGCCGCGCATTCATGCGGCAGCCGGCCGCTTGGGGGGCTTCTGCGGCACAATGCGGCGACCTTCCCGCTCGGAGCCGCCCCGATGAAATGGCAACTCGGCCGTCGCAGCAGCAACGTGGAGGACCGCCGTGGCATGGGTGCCGGCGGCATCGGCGGCATGGGCATCGGTGGCGTGCTGCTGGTGACCGTCATCGCCCTGCTGATGGGCAAGAACCCGCTCGAGCTGCTCGGCGCGGTGCAGCAACAAGCCCCGGCGGCGCAGCAAGGCGCCGCGCCGATCAACGACGAGAACTCGCAGTTCGTCGGCGCGATCCTCGGCTCGACCGAGGACGTGTGGGGCCAGGAATTCCAGCGCTCCGGCAGCCAGTACCCGGCGCCGAAGCTGGTGCTGTTCTCCGGCATGGTGGCCTCGGCCTGCGGCCGCGCCAGTTCCGCGATGGGCCCGTTCTATTGCCCGGGCGACCACCAGGTCTACCTCGACACCAGCTTCTTCCAGGAGATGCAGGCGCGGCTGGGCGGCGGCGGCGATTTCGCCCAGGCCTACGTGATCGCACACGAGGTCGGCCACCACGTCCAGACCATCACCGGTACCGAGCAGAAGGTGGATGCGCTACGCGCCCGCGGCATGCCGGCCGAGGGCGACAACGGCACCTCGGTGCGGCAGGAACTGCAGGCCGACTGCTATGCCGGCGTGTGGGCCAACCGCGCGCAGGCCCAGAACCAGTGGCTCGAACAGGGCGACATCGAGGAAGCCTTGAACACGGCCAGCGCGATCGGCGACGACCGCCTGCAGCGCCAGAGCCAGGGCACCGTGGTGCCCGACAGCTTCACCCACGGCAGCAGCGAGCAGCGCGTGCGCTGGTTCCGCGCCGGTTTCGAATCGGGCGACCCGAACCGCTGCGACACCTTCGGCACGCAGCAGCTCTGAGGCGCCCCTTCGTCAGGGAGTCGCCGGTTTCGGCGGCTCCAGTTTCGGGTGGATCTCGTTCATGGCCATCACCGCGGCGGTTCCGTACCAGGGGTGGAGTTCCGGCACCATTTCGCCGTTGATGACGACCGGGTCGGTGGCGACCAGCTTCCGCGCCTGCTCGACGTCGGCAACGGCGAACACGAACAACCCGCGCCAGCCGTCCTGGTTCTTTTCGAAGGGACCGGCCAGCACGAGTTTTCCTTCCTTGCCGAGCCGCTCCATGTTCGCGAAATGGCCGGCGAACATCGCCTTGCGCTTCTCCGGGTCGGTGACCGGCGTGGGTCCCGTCTTGAGGATCACGAGCACGTAGAGGCGCATGCCGCGCTCGTCGGCGCCGTAGCGCTTCGCAAGTTCGGCATCGTAGGCCGGGGCTGTCCCGGTCCCCGGCGCGCTGGTCGACTCCGGCGCCGCGCGCGTGGCTGGCGGCGCTGCCAGGGCCGAGAGCAATGCGATCGACAACAAGGACGAGCAACGGAAGGATGCGTGCATTGGCATGGCTCCTGGGAGGGCCGCTCCAGCATACGGCGACCCCGGGCCGCGAGCACGACCCGAACTGGGGGCGCGGCGCATCGCCGCGGCCGGGGTAAGCTCGCGGGGGAGACGATCGAGGGCCTGCCATGCTCGTGCAAACCACCACGCCGCCGGGCG
>CBININ010000132.1:0-6484 GCA_966250755.1 uncultured Gammaproteobacteria bacterium
CCGCGCCTCAACGCCGCCTACCAGCCGCCGCACGACCTGCAGGCCACCCTCGACGCGATCTGGCCGCAACTCGACGCGCTCGAGCCGATGGGCAAGGAACTGTTGCTGGAAGGCCTGGTCGCCGCGATCAGCCACGACGGCCAGGTGACCGTGGCGGAAGCAGAACTCCTGCGCACCGTCTGCGCCTCGCTGCACTGCCCGCTGCCACCCGTGCTCGAAACCCCGGCCCGCGCGGCTTGAGTTTCTCCGAAACACCCGCTCCCTCCAGCGCCGAAGCGCGAGAGACGTAGTCGCGAAACCGCTTGACCGCTAAAGCTGCGGCAACCCGCGAATCAGATCCGCAGCGCGCTCGGCGATCATCATCGTCGGCGCATTCGTGTTGCCGCCGATCAGCTTCGGCATCACCGACGCATCGATCACCCGCAGTCCCTGCACGCCGCGTACCCGCAGCTCGGGATCGACGACGGCCATCGGGTCGTTCTGCGCGCCCATCCTGCAGGTGCCGACCGGGTGGTAGATCGACTCGGCCTTGCGGCGGATGAACTCGACCAGCGCCGCCTCGTCCTGCACGCCGTCGCCGGGGAAGATCTCCTCGCCGCGATAGGGCGCGAAGGCCGGCTGCGCGAATATCTCGCGCGAGACGCGCACGCACTCCAGCATCATCCGCAGGTCGCGGCCGTCGGCGTCGCCGAGGTAGTTGGCCTCGATACGCACCTTGTCGTTGGGGTTGTTGCTGGCCAGCGTCAGCCGGCCGCGGCTGCGCGGGCGCAGGTAGCAGGCGTGCACGGTGTAGCCGAAGCCCGGCATCTGGTGCCTGCCGTGATCATCGAGTTGCGCCGGGACGAAATGGAACTGGATGTCGGGCCGGCCGTCCTCGGCCAGGCGCGAGCGCAGGAAACCGCCGGTCTCGGCGATGTTGCTGGTGCCCGGGCCCTTCTTGAGCAGGTAGTACTCCAGCGCGATCAGCGCGTCGTTGGTCTTGTCGTAGGTGACCGGCTGCGTACAGCGCTGCATGGTGCAGATGTCGAGGTGGTCCTGCAGGTTCTCGCCGACGCCCGGCAGGTCGACCTTCACCTCGATGCCGAGCGCGCGCAGGTGCTCCGCCGGGCCGATGCCCGAAAGCATCAGCAGCTGCGGCGAATTCAATGCGCCGCCGCAGACCAGCACCTCGCGCGAGGCGCCCTCCGCGTACGGCTGGCCGGCAACGCTGTAGGCGACGCCCGAGGCACGATCGCCCTCGAACAGGATGCGCGCGGCCACCGCGCCGGTGATCACCTTGAGGTTGCGGCGCGATCGCACCGGCTTGAGGTAGGCCTCGGCCGAGGAACTGCGGGCCCCGCCACGCGTCGTCGTCTGGTACCAACCCACGCCTTCCTGGACTTCGCCGTTGAAGTCCTGCGTCAGCGGCATGCCGGCCTGGTGCGCGGCCTCGATGAACACCGGCGAGAGCGGGTTCTGGTAGCGCGGGTCGGACACGCCGAGCGGGCCGTCGCCGCCGTGCAGGGCGCTGGCGCCGCGCTCGTTGCCTTCCGAGCGCTTGAAGTAGGGCAGCACGTTGTCCCAGTGCCAGCCGCGCGCGCCGAGGTCGTCCCACTCGTCGTAGTCGGCGCGGTGGCCGCGGATGTAGCACATCGCGTTGATCGAGCTGGAACCGCCGAGCACCTT
The DNA here is from genome assembly GCA_966250755.1 of uncultured Gammaproteobacteria bacterium. Lineage (GTDB taxonomy): Bacteria > Pseudomonadota > Gammaproteobacteria > Xanthomonadales > Xanthomonadaceae > Arenimonas. The sequence goes on from CBININ010000132.1 coordinate 1,666, forward strand.
GCCGCGCGGCCACCACAGCTGGCGGCCGAGCAGGTTCGGCTCGGGCTGGGTGTTGTAGTCCCAGTTCACGCCCTTCTGGCCGATCAGCTTGGCCAGGCCCGCGGGCATGTGCACGAAGGGATGCCAGTCGGTGGGGCCGGCCTCGAGCAGCAGCACGCGGACCGCGGGATCCTCGCTCAGGCGGTTGGCCAGCACGCAGCCGGCGGAACCGGCTCCCACGATGATGTAATCGAACACGCGTGACGCCCTTGGGCCTGCCGGCGGCAGGAGCTTGTCGAGGCTAGGCCGGCAGTCTAGAGCAAGTACTCGGGGAAACGCTGGAGCCGCGAACGGGATTGATTTAAGGTGCGGCGTCGGCCGCGGCGGGACCAGGACTGTGATCGAAAGCGCATCTGAATGGCTCCGCGCGGCCGCCGACCTCAATCGTCGGCACGCCGCCCTGCGCTGGGCCTTCGTCTACTTCTTCTGCCTGCTGACCGGCTACTACGTGCTGCGCCCGGTGCGCGATGCGATGGGTGCGACCGCCGATGTCGAGGCGGTGTTCTCGCCCGCCACCATCCAGTGGTTCGCCGCCAAGGGCATCGCCATCGGCGACTTCACCCTGCAGGCGCTGTTCACCGGCACCTTCCTGGGCATGCTGGTGCTGCAGCCGGTGTACGGCTGGCTGGTGAGCCGCTTCCCGCGCCGCGTCTTCCTGCCGGTGGTGTACCTGGCCTTCATCGCCTGCCTCATCGGCTTCTATGTCGCCTTCCATCGCGAGACGCCGGGGCGCGGCGCGGTGTTCTTCATCTGGGTGGCGGTGTTCAACCTGTTCGCGGTGTCGGTGTTCTGGAGCTTCATGGCCGATGTCTTCAGCGATGTCGAGGCGCGGGCGCTTTACGGCTACATCGGCGCGGGCGGCACGCTCGGCGGCCTGACCGGGCCGTGGCTGACGCGCACGCTGGTGGTGGACCTGGGCGTGGCCAACATGATGCTGGTGTCGGTGGCCTTCCTGTTCGGCTGCCTGGCCTGCATCGTGGTGCTTGGCGCGCATGCGCGCCGTCGCGAGGCCGAACTCGGGCGCCACCACGACGACGCCATGGGCGGCAGCGTGTGGGAGGGCCTGCGGCTGGTGGCGCGCGACCCGCTGCTGCGGGCGCTGGCGGTGCTGATGTTCTTCGGCGTCGGCGTGGGCACGCTGCTCTACAACCAGCAGCGCGAGATCGCCAAGCTGGTCACCGACGACAGCTTCCGCACGCAGTTCTATTCCAACCTCGACCTGTGGATCAACTGCATCACGCTCGGCGTGCAGGTGCTGCTGACCCGGCAAATCCTGACGCGCTGGGGCGTGGGGCCGGCGCTGCTGATCCCGTCCTTCGCGGTGTTGGGCGGCTTCGCGCTGCTGTCCGCCTCGCCACTGCCGCTGCTGGTGGCGGTGGTGCAGATCGCCACCCGCGCCGGCGAATTCTCGCTCGGCAAGCCGGCGCGCGAGACGATCTACACGCGCGTCGACCGGCAATCGCGCTACAAGGCCAAGGCGGCGATCGACACCGTCATCTATCGCGGCGGCGACCTGAGCTTCGCCTGGGTGCACAAGGGCCTGCTGGTGTTCGGCTCGCAGGTGGTGTTCCTCGGCGGCGTGCTGGTCGCCGCGCTCATGACCTTCGGCGCATGGCGGGTGGTGAAGGAGCAGGCCAAGCTGCCCGGTGCCGTGGTGCCGGACCGCCGGCCCTGACCGAACGCACGTCCTGGAGAGGAGATCGCCATGCCCACCCGTCGCCATTTCCTCGGCGCCAGCCTCGCCGCCGCCATCGCGCTCGGCCTGCCCGGGCGCCTGGTCGCCCAGGCGACGCGACCGCTGAAGATCCTGGTGATGGGCGGCACCGGATTCCTCGGTCCGCACTTCGTCGAGGCGGCACGCGCGCGTGGCCACGTGCTGACCCTGTTCAACCGCGGCAAGACCAACCCCGGCCTGTTCCAGGACATCGAGCAGCTGCACGGCGACCGCAAGCTCGACCTGTCGGCGCTGGAAGGACGCACGTGGGACGCGGTGCTCGACACCTCGGCCTATCTGCCGGGCGACGTGACACGCTCGGCGACGCTGCTGGCGAAGGCCGTGCAGCAGTACCTGATCGTATCCACCGTGTCGGTGTATGCCGAAACCGACAAACCCGATGCCGACGAGGACGCGAGGCTGATCGTGCTGCCGGATCCGACGGTACAGCAGGTGACGGCGGAGACCTACGGCGGCCTGAAGGCGCTGAGCGAGCAGGCGGCGCAGGCCGCGATGCCCGGCAAGGTGACGGTGGTGCGGCCCGGCCTGATCGTCGGCCCGGGCGACAACTCCGACCGCTTCACCTACTGGCCGGCGCGGGTGGCGCGCGGCGGCGAGGTGCTGGCGCCGGATTCGCCCGAGGCGCCGACCCAGTTCATCGATGCCCGCGACCTCGCGGCCTTCATGCTGCACCTGATCGAGACCCGGACCTTCGGCGTGTTCAATGCCGATGCGAAGCCGGGCGCGCTGACGATGGGTGCACTGGTGGCCGCCTGCCAGCGCGCGGCCGACAACGACTCCACGGCGGAATGGGTGCCCGCGGCCTTCCTCGAGCAGCAGAAGGTCTCGCCCTGGGCGGACATGCCGTGCTGGATCCCCGCCACCGGCGAAAACGCCGGCTTCGGTCGCACCAGCGTGGCGCGCGCGGAGAAGGCCGGACTCAGCTGGCGTCCGCTCGACGAGACCGTGCGCGACACGCTCGCGTGGTGGCAGGGACTGCCGGCGAAGCGTCGCGCCAAGCCCAAGGCCGGCATCTCGCCCGAGCGCGAGGCGGCCGTGCTGGCTGCGTGGAAGATGCATGTGACCGGGGCAACCGGCTGATGACGCTCGCCAGGCTGCTCGCGCTCGGTGCCGTGTGGTTGGCATGCGCGTCGGCGTGGGCCGCCGCGCCGTCGCCGCCGGCGCCGCCGACCGAAACCCGGCGCATCGAGGCCCTGATCACGGCGGTGGGCCGGCTCGAGGGCGCGACCTTCATCCGCAACGGCAGCGAGCACACGGCGGCCGAGGCCGCCGACCACCTGCGCCTGAAATGGAAGAACGCCGGCAAGCGCGTGCGCACCGCGGAGGACTTCATCCGCTACTGCGCGACGCAGAGCTCGATGAGCGGTCGCAAGTACCGCATCCGCCTCGCCGACGGTCGCGAGCTGGACTCCGCCGACTGGTTCACCGCCGAGCTGCGTCGCTACGACGCCGCGCACGCAGCGAAACCGGCGCCGCCGCCTAGGCCCGCTTCGTCGCCGGGCTGAGCCACATCGCGATGGTGGCGGCGAAGACTTTCTCGCCGGCGGCGTCCAGCACCGCCACGTCCACCGGCACCTCGTAGCCGCTGTCGGCGGCCACGATCGGGATCGCCGGCGTTGCGATGCCGCGCAGGGTGCCCTTGGCCTTCCTCAGGTACTGCACCTGCATGCCCTTGGGGATCCAGCGCATGCCGGGCGGCAGGCTGGCGTCGGTCATCACCCCGCCGACCAGTTCGGCGAGGTTGCACAGGGCGATCGCATGCACGGTGCCGATGTGGTTGTGCACCGCGCGGCGGTCGCGGATCTCGGCCTCGCAGCGGCCGGGCTCGAGCACCCGGAAGCGCGGCGCGATGGTGGCGAAGTAGGGCGCCTTCGCGCAGACGATGCGCGAGAACACCCACTGTCCGAGGGCGCCGCCGCCGAGGCGGCGCCAGAGCTGCAGGACCTGGCTCACGGCCGGCTCAGGCCGCGTGGGCGGCACGCGCGGCGTTAGCGCCGCGGTACAGCGACGCGGACTCGAGGTCGGCGGAGTCGAAGTCGTCGACCGTGATCGCATCCCAGGTCAGGGCGCGCAATTCCTCGAGCTGCGCCTTTTCCTCGACCGTGATCCAGCCCTCGCGCACGCCCTCGCTGAGCTGCTCGGCGAAGGTCAGTGCCTCGATCTGGCTGCCCTTGAGCGCCTTGAGGAACTTGCGCTCCACCGGCTCGGCGAGGATGACCTTGGCGAGCGAGGCGTTGACCCGGCCGGCCGGATTGTTCTCGCCGGGCGTCAGGTAGGTGCCCTCGGCCAGGCGGTCGCGCGCGTCCGACGGCGTCATCAGCAGGGCGGCGGCGCGGCGGCCCAGGCGGTCCGACGGCGCGTGCGCGCGGCGGCCGAGCGGGAACACCAGCATCCACAGCAGCCACGCCGCGGGACGGATCGGGAAGTTGCGCAGCACGCCCGACATCGCCAGCTCGATCTTGTGCATCGAGTCGTGGAAGGCCCAGGCCAGCAGCGGCTGTTCGGTGGCCGGGCGGCCTTCGTCCTCGTAGCGCTTGAGCATGGCGCTGGCCAGGTACAACTGGCTCAGGACATCACCGAGGCGACCCGAGAGCTTCTCCTTGAACTTGAGCTTGCCGCCGAGCAGCAGCATCGAGGTGTCGGCCAGCAGCGCCAGGCAGGCCGAGTAGCGGTTGAGCTTGCGGAAGTAGCGGCGCGTGTAGGCGTCGCCGGGCGCCGCGCCCACGCGCGCGGTGGTGATGCCGAACCACCAGCTGCGCACCGCGTTGGAGATCGCGAAGCCGATGTGGCCGAACAGGCTGGCGTCGAAATCGCGCAAGCCGGCCACCGGATCCGGGTTGGTCGCCGCCTGCATTTCCTTGAGCACCCACGGATGGCATCGAATGGCACCTTGGCCAAAAATCATCAGCGAGCGGGTCATGATGTTGGCGCCCTCGACCGTGATCGAGATCGGCGCCGCCTGCCAGCCCCGGCCCAGGTAATTGCGCGGGCCCAGGATCACGCCCTTGCCGCCGTGGATGTCCATGGCGTGGCTGGCCAGTTCGC
>CBININ010000133.1:0-6476 GCA_966250755.1 uncultured Gammaproteobacteria bacterium
CCCGACCTGATCCTGATGGACGTGGTGATGCCGAACCTCAACGGCTTCCAGGCCACCCGCGCCATCTCCAAGGAAGCCACCACCGCGCAGATCCCGGTCGTGCTGGTGACCACCAAGGACCAGGAGACCGACAAGGTCTGGGGCATGCGCCAGGGCGCCAAGGCCTACATCACCAAGCCCTTCACCGAGGGCCAGCTGGTGGAAGTCATCAACTCGCTGCTGGTGCCGGGCTGATCGCCCGGTCCTGAAGCTTCAGGCGCGCGTGCGCGCGCCGAACTGTTCCGCCATCTTCCGGTAGAGCTCGCGCTGCTCCGCGGTTTCCGCGCGCGGCGCGGTCACCTCGAGCTCGACGATCTGGTCGCCCGCTTCCGGCTTGCCCGGCAGGCCGCGGCCGCGCAGCCGCAGCTTCTTGCCGGTGTCGGAGTCCGGCGGGATCCGCAGGTCCACCTTGCCGCCCAGCGTGGGCACGCTCACCGTGGTGCCGAGCGCCGCATCCCAGGGCGCCAGCGACATCGTGTAGAGGATGTTGCGGCCGTCCACCTCGAACTCGCCGTGCGGCTTGTATTCGATTTCCAGCAGCAGGTCCGAGCGGCGCCCGCCGGGCCCTTCCTGGCCCTGCCCGGCGAGGCGGATCACCTGGCCCGGGCGGATGCCCGCGGGGATCTTCACCTGCAGGGTGCGACCGTCCACGCCGATGGCCTGCTGGCCCCCGGCATAAGCCACCTCGAGCGGAATGGCGAGCTTGGCGCGCACGTCGCCCGGCGGCGCCGGCCCGCGCTGCGCGCGCGCGCCGCCGCGGCCGCCGAACAGCGATTCGAAGAAGTCGCTGAAACCCTCGCCGCCGCCGAACGCCTCATCGAAACGGAAGCCGCCGCCATGCGGGCCCGGGCCGTACTGCTGGCCGAAACCCGGCGGCGGCCGGAACTCCTCGCCCGGCCGGTAGCCGCTCGATCGCAGCTGGTCGTACTGCGCGCGCTTGTCCTTGTCGCGCAGCACCTCGTAGGCCTCGTTGACCGACTTGAAGCGCTCCTCCGCGCCGGGCTCCTTGCTGACGTCAGGGTGGTACTTGCGCGCGAGCCGGCGGTAGGCCGCCTTGATCTCGGCCTCGCCGGCGCTGGGCTCGACGCCCAGGGCTTCGTAGTAGTCCTTGAACTGCATCCGTTCCTCCATGGAAAAGGCCCGCGAAGCGCGCTCCGCGGGCCCATTCTAGGCGCTTGCGCCGCTCCCGCCGCTTACTGGACGGTGATCCGGCGCGGCGTCGACTCCGGGCGCTTGGGGATGGTGATCTCCAGGACGCCATGGCGGCCGGTGGCGGACACGCCCTCCGGATCCGCGCTCTCGGGCAGCGCGAAGCGGCGATAGAACACGCCATGGGCGCGCTCGATCCTCGAGTACCGCTCGCCCTCGGTGCGCTCCTCGCTCTGGCGCTCACCGCGGATCGAGAGGATGCCCTTGTCCATGTGCACCTCGATCGCGTTCGGATCCACGCCCGGCAGGTCGGCGAGGATCACGAAGCGGTTCGGCTCCTCCTTGATGTCCACGCGCGGCACCCACTGGCTGGTCACCACGCTGGAAGCGTCGCCCTCGGTCTCGCCGAAGAAGCGGTCGAACACCTGCTTGATCTCATCCTGGAGCGGGTTGGCACGGTTGCCCCACCCCAGCTGACGGTTGTTGCTCATGAGCTTTCTCCTGGTTGGCCATGCGAGCCGGCGGCTCGTCGTCGGGGGCGGCGCGCTGGCGGGCCAGTGCGCCGACACGACGAATATGAGCGCCGGCTTTCGGGTTTCAAGGCCCCTTCACGTGGGGCGGCGCGCGGGGTCGTTTAGACTCGTGGGCTTTCCCCACGACAGGCCACACCCATGATCCAGGTCGGCGACACCCTTCCCCAGGCCACCCTCAACGTCCTCGACGACGGCGTGCAGGCCGTCGACACCCGCGAGTTCTTCGCCGGTCGCAAGGTCGTGCTGTTCGCGGTGCCGGGCGCCTTCACCCCGACCTGCTCGGCCAAGCACCTGCCGGGCTACGTCGAGCGCCTGGCCGACTTCCAGGCCCGCGACATCACCGTCGCCTGCCTGTCGGTCAACGACGCCTTCGTGATGGGCGCCTGGGCCCGCGACCAGTCGGTACCGCCGGGCATCCGCATGCTCGCCGACGGCAACGGCGCCTTCACCAAGGCCCTGGGCCTCGAACTCGACGCGACGCCCTTCGGCATGGGCCTGCGCGCCAAGCGCTTCGCCCTCTACGCGGAGGACGGCGTGGTCAAGCAACTCCATGTGGAAGCACCCGGAGAATTCAAGGTCTCCGCCGCCGACTACGTGCTGGAACACCTGCCGGCGTGATCGTCGCGAGCGCCTGACTGCAGCAGCGGACGCTTGCGTTCGACCCGCGCGCCCGCGCTTGGCTGTTCGATCTTTTCTTCCCCACTCGGGAACGATGGGACGCGCCTGGCTGCGGCGGCGCAGGCTTGGGTTCGAACCGAAGGCCGGCCAGGGATGGCCGGCCGGTCGTCGCTCAGTTCGCAGGACGCGGCTTACAACGCGGCGAGCGGGTCGAACCCAAGGCTCCGCCGCCGCAGCCAGGCGCGATGCATCGGTTACAGCCTTACGGCCTTGCCGTTCTTGATGCGGACCGAGGAGCCGACCTTCAGGCCCTTGATCGAGGCCTGGTCCACGCGCTCGAGGCGGCCGTCTTCCATGCGCACCGTGATGCGGTAGCGGGTCTTCTCGGAATTTTCCGCGATCTTCTTGCCGGCATAGGCGCCGCCGGCCGCGCCGGCGACGGTGGCCACCGTCTTGCCGTCGCCCTTGCCCACCTGGTTGCCGATGAGGCCGCCCACCACGGCGCCCGCGATCGCACCGCCGGTGGTGTTGCGGTGGCCGGTGTAGGCCTCGATGCTCTTGATACGGCCGCAGTCGAAGCAGTCGGCCATCGCCAGCATCGGGGTGGCAAGGGCGGTCAGGGCGAACAGGCAAGCGAACAGGAACTTCTTCATCGGGCAATCTCCGCTGGGGGAAGGGAAGTCTTGCTTCAGCAAGCATAACCCCACCTGAAAACCGCCGCTGGACCGGCCGGTACGTCGCCCTGCGGGGTGCAGGAAAACCATGTCCGAGCAAAGAGCCGCCATTCGCCCCAACCCACCGAAAACCGCCGTTCGACGTCCGGTGACGTCGGAGGCAGGGGGTTCGAACTGAAGGCTGGGCAGGATGCCCAGCCGGTCGCCGCTGAGTTGGCAGGAGCGGCTTACGACGCGGCGAGCAGGGCGAACCCCCTGCCTCCGGCGGCGCCGGACGTCGCCAACGGCGCCCAATTACTTCGGAGCGACGGTGACCGGCAGCTTTTCTGCGAGGTGCGTCGCGGCCGCGACCTTTGCGATCGGCGTCATCTGGAGCGCCAGGTCCGCCGTGTCCAGTCCCATGCCGTTACCGGCGCCGCGCGCCCGCATGATGCGACCGAGGTCCACGTCCACGTACCCGATCGGCTGTCCGGTGGCGGCAAAAGCCATGCCGGGCACGCCATCGACCAGCAGCAAGGTCTTGGGCGTGCGCGTCTCTCCCATGATGAATCCCGGGCGGAACACCGGCACTCCGCCCCATTCGTCGGAAGTGCGCTGCAGCGAGAAAAAGGTCATGCCCGGCTCGGCCTTCATGCCGTCGTCGAGGTTGACGAAGCTCAGACCTGCCGGCGGCGCGCGCAGGCGCAGCCAGGCCAGGCCGAGCTGGGTGTCGCGGGTCACGAGGTCGGCCGGCAGCCAGTCCTCGCTACCGGCCAGGCGGACGCGGAATTCGCTCGACTTGGCGACCGGCGCGCTGCCCTGCGCCGCGCCCATGAACTGGCGGAAGTCCACGCTGACGGAGCGGTCGGGCACCAGCAACAGGCCGTCCTTGCTGACCAGCAGGGCCTGGGTGCGGTCCTCGATGCGGTCTTCCTTGCCGGACGCCGTCACCGACATCACGAACTTCACCGTCACCACCGCACCGGCGTGCTTGCCGGTCAGCGAGCGGTAGACCTCGCGGTAGTCGTCGGGGCCGGCGGCCGGCGTGTCGGCGGCCAGGGACAGCGCGGGCCAGGCCAGCGCGGCCAAGATCAGGATCGGGCGGAACATCGGGATCATGGCGCCTCCGGGGCGTCGGCCTGCAGCCAGTAACGTTCAAGGAAAAGGATACGCGTCTGGTTGCCGCGAATGGCTTCCAGCGCGATCAGGTTGTCGCTGCCCGAGGCCAGCGATTCCTCGAGCGCCTTCGACAGTTCGGTGGGATTGGACACGACGCGCCCACCCAGTCTCGTGATGACGTCGCCGCGGCGGAGGTGGGCCAGGCCAGCGGCGCCGCCGCTCTCCACCCCGTCGATGAACACACCCTGGGTGCCGGCTGGCAGGCGCAGGCCGACGCGGTCGTAGAAGCCCAATTCGCGCAGCTGCGCGCGCAGCCGGCTGCTCGCCAACGTGCGCAGGCCCGAAGTTTCCACCGGCGACGGCGAGAGCACGATCTCGAAGTCGCGCGCCTTGCCCTCGCGCAACGCGCCGAACTTGACCTTCGAACCGACGTCGTGGTCGTGCACGCGCTGGTCGAAATCCTCCGCGGAGATGTCGTTGGCCGGCTTCAGCGGCTCGCCGTCCAGCGCCACGAGCAAGTCACCGATCCTCGCGCCCGCCTTCTCCAGTGGGCTGCCGGGATACATGCGCGAGATGCGGAACCCACCGCTCGCCAGGCCAATCTCCTTGGCCAGGGACGCGGTGAGCGGCTGCACCTCCACGCCCACCCAGGACTTCGGCAGCTCGGGCAGCGGCTCGCGCGACTGGTCGCCGAATACCGGCTTGAGCAGGCTCAGGCGCTGCTCGCCGTTGCTCTCCAAGGACAGCACCAGCGACTTGCCCCCGCCGGCCGCCGTCGCCTGCTTGAGCATGTCGTCCACGCTGGCGACCGGCTTGCCGTCCACCGCGGTGATGACCGTGCCTCCGGCGATCTCCGGGCGCGCCACGGCAGCCGGTCCGCCCGGGCGCACGCCGGTGACGAGCACGCCGGCATCGGCCTGCAGGTTGCGTCGCTTGCCCATGGCCTCGGTCAACGGCACCGCGGACAGGCCGTAGGCCGCCAGTGCGGTTTCCTTGGCGCGCTCCGGCGGCTGGGGCGTGGCGTCGAGCACGATGTCGCTGTGCTTGCCGCCACGATCGATGGACAGGGTCACCTTCGAGCCGATCGGCAGTTCGGCGATCGCCTGCTGCACTTCCGGCACGTCCACCGGCTGCAATGCGGTGATGGGCTTTCCGTTGAGGCTGAGGATGCGGTCGCCCGCGCGCATGCCGGCCTTCTCGGGCGGTGAATTGCGCTCGATCGCGTTGACCAGCACACCCTCGGTATAAGGCGTGCCCTTGAGGGAACGCAGGCGCACGCCCAGCGACACGCGACTGACGCGCCCCTTGGCGATCAGCGTGTTGACGATGCGGCCGGCTTCCGAGCCCGGAATGGCGAAGGCCAGGTCGCCGCCGACGATCATGCCCCGGGTGTTGACGCCGACGATGCGACCGTTGAGGTCCACCAGCGGACCGCCGGAATTGCCCGGCGCGATCGAAGCGTCATGCTGGATCCAGGCGTAATAGCGACCCGTGGGCTCGTCCTCGCTCAGGCTGTCCTCGTACTCGGCCTCGTCGTCGAACAGCGAGACCAGCAGGCGACGCGGGTTGTTCACCACGCCGGCGCTCATCGAGTTCGACAGGCCCCAGGGCGCACCCATCGCCAGCACGACGTCGCCCGGCTTGAGGTCCAGTGCATGGGTGAACTCGGCGTAGGCGAAGGTCTCTGGTTTCGGCGGCTGCACTTGCAGCACCGCCAGGTCGGACAGGGTGTCGGTGCCGACCAGCCTGGCCGGCAACTCGCGGCCATCGGCGAACACCACGCGGAAGCTCTTGCCGTTCTGGGTGACGTGCGCATTGGTGGCGATGTGGCCCTGCGGGCTGACCACCGTGCCGCTGCCGCTCGATACGCTGAGCGAGGGTTCGCCCTGGCGGAACTCCTGGCGCACCGTGAGGATGCTCACCACCACCGGCAGCACGCGGTCGCGCGCGGCCGCGATGCGCGGGGCGTCGGCGGCCTCGGGTGTGGCCTGCTCGGCATGCGCCGCCGGCGCGGCCAGACCCAGGACGAGCAGCGATGCGGCGAGCACCCTCAGCACGCGCGCGCCGCTCACTCGGCCACCGCCACGGGCTCGTCACCCTCGGCCGCCGGCTCCTCGCCTTCGACCACGTCGATCCGCTCGACCGCGATCAGCTTCTCGTCGCCGGCGACGCGCATCAGGGTGACGCCCTGGGTGTTGCGACCGACCTGCGACACTTCGGACGCGCGGGTGCGCACCATCGTGCCCTGGTCGGAGATCAGCAGGATCTCGTGCTGCTCGGTCAGCTGGATGGCGCCCACCAGGCAACCGTTGCGCTCGCTGGTCTGCAGCGCGATCACGCCCTGGGTGCCGCGGCCCTTCTTCGG
>CBININ010000134.1:0-6453 GCA_966250755.1 uncultured Gammaproteobacteria bacterium
TGGTTAGGCCGTAGGCGGCCAGCCGCGCGGGATCCAGCGTCACCGCCACAACGTGGTCGGGCGCGCCGATCGTGTAGACGTCGCGGGTCCCGGCGACGCGCTTGAAGTCGGTTTCCAGCGTGCGCGCGACCTCGGCCAGCTGCGCGCTGCCCTGCCGCGGATCGTCGCTCCACAGCGTCACCGCCATCACCGGCACGTCGTCGATGCCCTTGGGCTTGACCAGCGGCTGGCCGACGCCGACGCCGGCGGACATCCAGTCCTGGTTCGAATAGACCTGGTTGTACAGGCGCACGATCGCCGGCTGGCGCTCGACGCCGACGGTGAACTCCACCGTCAGCACCGCCATGCCGGGTCGGCTGGTCGAATACACGTGCTTGACGCCCTCGATCTCCGAGAGCTTCTGCTCCAGCGGCGTGCTCACCAGCTGCTCGACGTCGCGCGCGCTGGCGCCGGCGAAGGGCACGAACACGTTCGCCATGGTGACGTCGATCTGCGGTTCTTCCTCGCGCGGCGTGACCAGCACGGCGACGAGGCCGAGCAGCAGGCCCAGCAGCGCGAGGATCGGCGTCAGCGGATTGGCCTGGAAGGCGGCGGCGAGCCGCCCCGACAGGCCGAGGCGCGGCTCAGTCATGGCGGCCGTCCGCGGCGCGGCGCTGCGCGGCCAGCGCCTGGCCGGCGGCGACCGGATCGGCGGCGATGCGCTCGCCGGCCTTCAGGCCCGACAGCACTTCAACGGCATCGCCCTCGGCGGCGCCCAGGCGCAGCTGGCGCAACACGATGCGGGCGTCCTGCAGCACGTACACCGCGCTCAGCTCGCCGCGCTGCACCAGGGCCCTGCGCGGGATGCGCACGCCGGCGTCACGCGTACCGGGCAATGCGAACACCAGCTTGGCGGCCGTACCCGGCGCGGGCGCTGCCTCGAGCGCAGGCAGGGCCGCACGCACCGTCACCGCGTGGGTGGAGGCGTCGGCGGCGGGGAAGACCGTCAGTGACTCGGCGGCGATGGCGCGGCCGTCGTCGAGGCGCACGCTGGCGCGGCCAAGCGCGCGCACCGACTCGGCCTCGGCCTGCGGCAGGTCGGCCACCACTCGCAGCGCGCCGGGCGCGTACAGGGACAGCAGCGGCTGGCCGGGCGATACGGTTTCGCCGGACTCGACGTGGCGCCGGCTGACGATGCCCGCGAACGGCGCGCGCACGACGGTGTAGTCGGCCTGGCGCGCGGCCTGCGCCAGCTGCGCCCGCGCGGCGTCGCGGTTGGCAACGGCGGCATCGCGCGCCGCCCGCGCCTGCTCCAGCTGGAGTGCCGACACGAACTGCTTCTGTCCGAGCGCGGCGTAGCGCGCGTAGTTGGCTTCGGCTTCGGCCGCGGCCGCTTCGTTCGCCCGCAATTGCGCGCGGGCTGCGGCGGCGCCCGCGGCCTGCTCGACGTCGGTCAGCCGCAGCAGCACCACGCCGGCTTCGACGCGATCGCCCGCATCCACCGCCAGTTGCGCCACGCGGCCGCCGGTCTGCGCGGCGAGATCCGCCTGCTGCACGGCTTCCACGACGCCATCCCAGGCGCGTCCCGCGCCGGCCCCCGTTTCGCCCACCACGATGGCGTCAAGCGCGGGCGCGGCGGCGGCGACGGGCGCCTGCGGCGCCGGCGAGCAGGCCGACACGAGGGCGGCCAGGGCCAGTACGGCCAACGGAAACGGGCGCAAGTTCATCGCGGGCGCCTGGCTCAGCGGAAACCGCAGCCGGCGGGCTGGCCGCGGCCGACGCCCAGCTTGCGCATGATGATCGCCGCCGGGCAGAAGCCGGTGAAGCTGGACTGCAGCAGGTTGAGGCCGATGAAGGCGGTGAACAGCCACCACCACGGCGAGACGAACTGGGTCAGCGCGACGCTGAGCAGGACCATCACGCCCGCGAAGGCTTGCACGGCACGGTCGAGGTTCATGGGAGTCTCCTTGGGTTCGGGGGTCAGGGCTTGTTCGGCTTGAGCCGCTCGATGCCGAGCAGGCCGAGCACGTATTTCTCGTAGATCGGTTCGGAGGTGCCGTTGCGCATCTTGAACAGGAAGTACTTCTCGAAGGCGACCTTCGCCACGTGCACCCATTTGCCCTTGCTGGCCCAGGTGACGTTGCGCGGCGGGATCTGCGGCAGGGCGACGAAGGCCACGCCGCTGTCGCCCATGTCGGCGAGGCAGACGGCGTTCCAGGTACCTTCCGCTTCCGCCGGCTTGCCGGCGAGCTCGGCCTGGATGTTGCGCACTATGGTGGTGACCATCGACTCGATCATGAAGCCGGTCTTGGGCGCGCCGGTCGGCACCGGCGTCGGCTCCACCGGCGGGATCGCCACGCAGACGCCGGCGGCGAAGATCTCCGGGTACTTCGTGCTGCGCTGGTGGCGGTCGACGAGGACGAAGCCGCGCGGGTTGCACAGGCCCTCCACCGCGGCGACCGCGGGCACGCCCTTGAAGGCCGGCAGCAGCATCGACCAGGCGAAGGACAGCACGTAGGTTTTCTTCGGCTGGCCTTCGTCGTCGTGCGCGACGACGCTCATCTCGCCGGCGCGCACCTCGGCCACCTTGGCATTGGTGACCCACTTGATGTGGCGCTGGCGCAGTTCGGCTTCCATCAGCCCCTTCGAATCGCCGACGCCGCCCAGGCCCATGTGGCCGATGTAGGGTTCGCTGGTGACGAAGGTCATCGGCACGCGGTCGCGCAGCCTGCGCTTGCGCAGGTCGGCGTCGAGGATCATCGCGAATTCGTAGGCCGGCCCGAAGCAGCTGGCGCCCTGCACCGCGCCGATCACGACCGGGCCGGGGTTCTCGAGGAAGGCCTGGTAACTGGTCCAGGCCGACGCGGCATGCGGCGAGGTGCAGACCGACTGGGTGTAGCCCTCCGGCCCGAGACCCGGCACTTCCTCGAAGGCCAGTTTGGGGCCGGTGCAGAGGACCAGGTAGTCGTAGGGCAGCACGTGGCCGCCGCGGGTGACCACCTCGCGCGAGGACGCACGGATCGCTTCCACCGGATCGGGCAGGAAATCGATGTGCTTGCGGGCGAGGTAATCGCGAGCCGGCAAGCTCACGTCGGCAGGTTCGCGCCAGCCCACCGCGACCCAGGGGTTGGATGGGGTGAAGCTGAAACGGTCGCCGTCGCCGATGACGGTGATCGCCTGCGCCTCGCCCAGGGTTTCACGCAGCTCGTAGGCGGCGCTCATGCCGCCCAGTCCCGCGCCCACGACGATGATCCTGGCCATCCGCCTTCTCCTGCGTTCAGTGGCTGTCGCCGCCGGGGCCGGCCGGCCCGCGTGCGATCGCCCCGCCAGTCTGTTCCGACCGCGCGAGGGCGCCTTGACGCGGGTCAAAACCGAGCGCGCAGGGCTCAGCCATGCTGGTCCCCGACCGCGCCACGGTCGGCGCAATAGATGGCGTGGAGGGCGTGGATGATCTGGTGCACCGGGCCGGGTGGCAGCGAGTAGACGATGGAGGCGCCTTCGCGCCGGGTCCGCACCAGGCCGGCCTCGCGCAGGACGGCGAGGTGCTGCGAGAGTGCCGACTGGCTGAGTTGGCTGCCGGCCTGCAATTGGCCGACACTGGCCTCGCGGTCGACCAGCTGGCACAGCACCAGCAGGCGTTGCTCGTTGCCCATGGCCTTGAGCAGGCCGGACGCCTCACAGGCGTGGGCGCGCATCTGCTGCATGGGGTCGGCGGCGGCGGGAAGTTTCTGGGTCATGGCGGTATTATATTAGCGATTTCTAAATTAGCAAGTACTGATATGAGGCAGCCAATGGGCGGGACTCCGCAGGTCGAACCCTTCTTCCACGCCGACAGCAACACCTGGACCTACCTGGTCTGGCAGGCGGGGAGGCCGGAGGCGCTGGTGATCGATCCGGTGCTGGACTTCGACGCCAAGGCCGGCCGCACCGCAAGCCAGTCCGCGCAAGGGATGCTGGACCGGGCCGCCGCGCTCGGGCTGCAGCTCGAGTGGGTGCTCGAGACCCATGCGCATGCGGACCACCTCTCGGCCGCCGCCTGGCTCAAACGCCAAGTGCCCGGGTTGCGGGTCGGCATCGGCCAAGGCATCCGCGAGGTGCAGGCGACCTTCAAGCCGATCTTCCACCTCGAGGACGGCTTCCCCACCGACGGATCGCAATTCGACCGCCTGTTCGCCGACGGCGAGCGCCTGGCCGTCGGCGCGCTCGAGGTCGAGGTGATCGCCACGCCCGGGCACACCAACGACAGCGTCAGCTACCGCATCGGCGATGCGCTGTTCGTCGGCGACTCGCTGTTCATGCCCGATGGCGGCACCGCGCGCTGCGACTTCCCGGGCGGCGACGCGGCGCGGCTGTACCGCTCGATCCAGCGCCTGTATGCCCTGCCCGAGGACACCCGGGTGTTCGTCTGCCACGACTACGGGCCCGGCGGCCGTGCGGTGGCCTGCGAGACCAGCATCGGCGCGCAGAAGCGCGGCAACACGCACGTGCGCGAAGGCGTGGCCGAGGCCGACTACGTGGCGGTGCGCATCGCGCGCGATGCCACGCTGGCGATGCCGGCGCTGCTGCTGCCGGCGGTGCAGGTGAACATCCGCGCCGGCGAGCTGCCGCCGCCGGAATCCGACGGGCACCGTTACCTCAAGCTGCCGCTGGATCGCTTCTGATGGCGGACGCCTTCGACTCGCTGGACGCCGGCGTCGCCGCCATCCTGGCGCGCTGCGGACCGGCCCTGGTGGCCGCGGCTCCGCTCGGGCTCGGCAAGCCGCATCGCCTGCTCAACGCCCTGTATGCCGCGGTCGTCGCCGACCCCGCGCGCTCGCTGCAGCTGTACACGGCGCTGTCGCTGACGCCGCCGCACGGCGCGCCGGGCCTGGAGCGGCGCTTCCTCCAGCCCTTCGTCGAGCGCCACTTCGGCGCCGACTTTCCGACGCTGGCTTATGCCCGTGCACAGCAGGCGAATGCGCTGCCGGGCAATGTCAGGGTGGAGGAGTTCTACATGCAGTCGGGCGCCCTGCTCGGCTCCTGGCAGGCGCAGCAGAACCACTCCAGCCTCAACTACACGCACGTCGCCCGCGCGGTGGCGGCCAAGCGGCCCAACCTGCTGGTGCAGAAGGTCGCGCGCGACGCCGACGGCCGGCTGAGCCTGAGTTGCAATCCCGACCTGAGCTTCGACCTGCTCGACGAGATCGCCGCGCGCGGATTCCTGCGTCCGCTGGTGGTGGCCGAGGTGGATCCGCACCTGCCCTTCATCGGCGGCACGGCGCTGGCGCCGCCGGGCTTCTTCGACCTCGTGCTGGACCTGCCCGATCCGGCGCCGGCGCTGTTTGCACTGCCGCGGCACCCGGTCAGCGACGCCGACTACGCCATCGGCCTGCGCGCCAGCGCGCTGGTGCGCGACGGCGGCACCCTGCAGATCGGCATCGGCTCGCTGGCGGAGGCGCTATGCCATGCGCTGATCCTGCGCGATCGCGACAACGCGGCCTGGCGACGCCTGCTGGACGCGATCGACCCGGGGTTCGACGACAGCGCGCTGGTGCGCGAATGCGGCGGGCTCGACCCCTTCGCCCAGGGCCTGTACGGCGCCAGCGAGATGGTCAACGATGGCTTTCGCGCGCTGCACCAGGCCGGCATCCTGCGCCGCCGCGTGCTCGACGACGTGGAGGCGATGCGGCGCATCAATGCCGGTTCGCCTTCCGCGGAGGACGCCGGGCGCCTAGCGCGCGAAGGGCGCTGGCTGGACGGCGGCTTCTACCTGGGCTCGAAGGACCTGTACGCCTGGTTGCGCGACCTGCCCGACGGCGAGCGCAACGGCCTGGGCATGACCCGCATCTCGCACATCAACGAACTCTACGGCGGCAACGAAACGCTCGAGCGCCTGCAGCGCCGCGACGCCCGCTTCTTCAACACCTGCATGATGGGCACGCTGCTCGGCGATGCGGTGTCCGATGCGCTGGAGGACGGCCGTGTGGTCTCCGGCGTCGGCGGCCAGTACAACTTCGTGGCGATGGCGCACGCGCTGCGCGACGGCCGCTCGGTGCTGATGTTCCGCGCCACCCGCCAGGCCGGCGGGAAGCTTTCCAGCAGCGTGCTGTGGAACTACGGCCACGTGACCATCCCGCGGCACCTGCGCGACGTGATGGTCAGCGAGTACGGCGTGGCCGACCTGCGCGGCGCCACCGACGCCGAATGCATCGAGCGCATGCTCGCGCTGGCCGACGAACGCTTCGTGCCCGCGCTGCGCGCCGAGGCGGTCGCCGCCGGCAAGCTCCCCCGCGAGTCCCCGCCCGCGACCCGCGTCCGCCACACCGCCGAATCGCTCGCCGCCGCCCTGCGCCCCTTCCGCGCCGACGGCACCCTCCCCGACTACCCGCTCGGCTGCGACTTCACGCCCGTCGAGCAACGCCTGGTGAAGGCCTTGGGCTGGCTCAAGCAATCCACCGCCACGCCGCTCGGCAAGGCCCGCACGATCGCGGCCGC
>CBININ010000135.1:0-6354 GCA_966250755.1 uncultured Gammaproteobacteria bacterium
CCCGCCTTGCACGCTTTCCCGTTGGGGAATCGTCTAATGGTAGGACAACGGACTCTGACTCCGTCAATCTAGGTTCGAGCCCTAGTTCCCCAGCCAAACCTGAAGCAGCCCCGCGAAAGCGGGGCTGCTTTTTTTCCGGATGGCGCGGTTCATGGGAACATTCCGGTCCGCTCGCAGTCGGACTTCCCATGACACGACCACTCCTGCTTCTGATGCTCTTCGTGGCAGCCGGTTCGGCTCACGCCCAGGCGCTTCCCGCCCCCGCCAAGCCCGCCGCCGCTGGCCCCGCCGCCGCCAAGCCACCGGCGGCCAGGCCGCCTGCCGCCGCGAAGCCCGGCGCCAATGCCCCGGCCGGGCCAGCCGCCCCGGAGGAGATCTTCGCGGCCTGGGACAAGGACAAGAACCGCCAACTGTCGCTGGCCGAATTCAAGGCCGGCGTGGAGGGTGCGCGCATGGCCGAGGTGATGGCGCGGCTGGAACAGCAGTTCCTCAAGGCCGACGTCAACGGCAGCAAGAAACTCGAGGCCGGCGAGTACGCCCAACTGCCGGCGATCAAGCGCGCCGGCGTGTCCGCGCCGCCGTTCGTCACCTTCGACACCAACAAGGACGGCGGCTTGGGCCCGCAGGAATTCGTCGAGATGGTGCAGTTCTTCATGCGCCGCGGCAGCGGCGGGAAGTAAGCCCGCGCAGGACTAGCCGCGCAGCACGCCGTCCACGATGACGGCGTCCGCGCCGCGGCGCGCGAACAGGCCGCAGGTCACCACGCCGGGGATCTGGTTGACCTCGCGCTCCATCGCCACCGGGTCGGTCAGGCGCCAGTTGTGCACGTCGAGGATCCAGTTGCCGTTGTCGGTGACCACGCCCTCGCGCCAGACCGGCTGGCCGCCCATCTCCACCAGCTTGCGCGCCACCAGGCTGCGCGCCATCGGGATCACCTCGATCGGCACCGGGAAGCGCCCGAGCAGGTCCACCTGCTTGCTGGCGTCGATGATGCAGACGAACTGCTTGCAGGCCTCGGCGATGATCTTCTCGCGCGTCAGCGCCGCGCCGCCGCCCTTGATCAGGCGGCCGTGCGGATCGCATTCGTCGGCGCCGTCCACGTAGAGCGCCAGCGGGCCGGTGGCGTTCAGGTCCAGCACCGGGATGCCGAGCGCCTTCAGCAGCCTCGTGCTTTGCTCCGAACTCGATACCGCGCCCTCGATCCGATGCTTCATCTTCCCGAGCGCCTCGATGAAGAAGGCGACGGTGGAGCCGGTGCCGACGCCGACGATGCTGCCGTCGGTGACGTATTCGGCGGCCTTCTCGCCGGAGCGGCGCTTGCCTTCGTTCTGGGACATGTCAGGCCTTCGGGGTGCGGGGTTTGCGGGCCGGTTTGGCCGGCGCGGGTTCGAGCGCGAGCACCGTCTTCCACTGCGCGGCGGTCACCGGCAGCACGCTCAGGCGGTTGCCGCGGCGCAGCAGGGCGAAGTCGTCGAAGTCCTCGGCATGCGCTTTCAGCGTCTCCAGCGCGATGGGCCCGGCGAACCTGCGCACGAAGCGCACGTCCACCATCTCCCAGCGCGGCTGCTCCCGCGTGGCCTTGGGGTCGAAGTAGGGCGACTTCTTCTGGAACTGGGTCGGGTCGGGGTAGGGCGCCGACGCGACCTCGGCGATGCCGACCACGCCGGGCACTTCCGTGGAGGAATGGTAGAAGAACACCGGGTCGCCGGGTTGCATCTGCTTCATGAAGTTGCGCGCCTGGTAGTTGCGCACGCCGGTCCAGGGCTCGGTGCCGACGCGCTCGAGATCCTCGATCGAGAAGGCGTCGGGTTCGGATTTCATCAGCCAGTGCTTCATGCCTCTATTGTCGCCGGATCAGGCGCGGCAGGCGAGCAGGCCGTCCTCGGTGACTACCGCATCCAGGGGGACATCCCAGGTTTCGGCCGGCAGGGCGTCCCAGCGCTGGAAGCCGTAACCCACGCCGACCAGCCGCGGCGGCGCCGGCGATTGCAGGCGGAAGGCGAAGCTGCGGTCGTAATAGCCGCCGCCCATGCCCAGGCGATGGCCGCTGGCGTCGAAGGCGACCAGCGGCAGCAGCACGGTCGTCATGTCGCGCGGGTCCAGGCGCGAGCCAGGCGCCAGGTCGGGTTCGGGAATGCCGAAGCGGTTGGACACCAGCGGGTCGCCCGGTCGCCAAGGCGCGAAGCGCAGCCTGCCATCGGCCTCCAGGCAGGGCAGGCACCAGACCTGGTCCGCGCGCAGGCGCATCTGCAGCAGGTGCAAAGGCACTTCGCCGCCCATGGCCCAGTAGCCGGCGACGTAACCGGGGCCGAAGCCGGGATCAGCCAGGAGGTGGGTGGCAACGGCCTCGGCGGCCTGCATGCGGGCCGCGGCGGGCAGGGCGCTGCGCTGCTCGCGCAGCGCGCGGCGAAGGCGTGCGCGCGTGTCGGCCGCGGACTCGCTCAAGAATCGTATCCTCCGCCATGTCGATGCTTGCGAAACGACCTTGATCCCTGGGATCAAGTGGGCACCGTCGCCGCCACTTCAGGCTTTCCGCAACGTGGCGGACATGCACACCGCGGCAGCGCGCGATTCCCGGGTCGTGTTTATGGGACAAGGCGTATGTTAGCGCACGCTGTCGAACACGGCAGAGGACACGGGGCCAGTATAGCGCCGGAAAAACGCGGCGCGTGAATATTTGGTCAGCGTCGCGGCGGCCGCGCGTCAGCGCGTGGCGAGCGCGTCGAACAGCCCGTCGAGCTTGCGGTTCAAGTCGCCCAGGGTGCGCGCGATCTGCTGGTCCTGCGCGCCGCCGGCCTGCTTGCCCTGCAGCAGTTCCGCCGCCAGGTTCAGCGCGGTCAGCACGGCGACGCGGTCGAGCGCGGCGCTGCGGTTGTTGCCGCGCACCTCGCGCATCCGCGCGTCGAGGAACTGCGCGGCCGCCATCAGCTTGTCCTGCTCGCCCGGTTCGCAGCCGACGGTGAATTCGCGGTCGAGCACGCGGACGTTGACCGGCTCGCTCACGCGTTGTTCTCCAGCGACTTCAGGCGGTGGATCATCGCCTCGACCCGCGAGCGCGCCAGCTCATTCTTGTTGAGCAACTGCGCGCGTTCGTTGGCGAGTTGTTCCTGGCCCTGGCGCAGGCTGCGGTTCTCCTCCGCCAGCCGGCGGGTGAGGTCCATCAGCTTGTCGATCCGCGCCGCCAGCTGCTGGATCGTGGCGAGGGTGTCGTGGGGGTCCATCGCGGCACGATAGGCCCGCCGGCCGGGGGCGGTCAACCGGAATGCGACGGGTCCCGGCGCATTCCGGTGCGTCAGCCCGCGGCGAGCCGGCCCGGCTCCATGCGCTCCGGCCGCCAGCCGCGGATGAAGGCCAGGCAGCGGTCGCCGTCGATCGGCCGCGACAGCCAGTGGCCCTGCACCTCGTCGCAGCCGTGGGCGCGCAGGAAGGCCAGCTGCTGCTCGTTCTCGACGCCCTCGGCGATCACCGTCAGGCCCAGCGAGTGGCCCATCGTCACGATGGTGGACGTGATCGCTTCGTCATCAGGGTCGCGGGTCAGGTCGTCGATGAACTCCTTGTCGATCTTCAGCGTGTCGATCGGCAGGCGCTTGAGGTAGACGAGGGACGAATAGCCGGTGCCGAAGTCGTCGATCGCCAGGCTGATGCCGATCTTGCGCAACTCGTCAAGCATGGCGTTGGCCTGCTCGGCGTTCTGCATGACCATGCTCTCGGTGAGCTCGATCTCGATGCGGTCGGCCGGCAGCTCGGTGATGCGCAGCAGGCGCTTGAGGTAGCCGGCCAGGTCGCCGCGCAGCAGCTGCAGCACCGAGACGTTGACGCCCATGCGCAGCTCGGTGAGCCCGAGCGCGCGCCAAGCCTTGAGTTGCCGGCAGGCCTCGCCCAGCACCCATTCGCCGATCGGCACGATCAGCCCGCTTTCCTCGGCCAGCGGGATGAACTCGGTGGGCGCGATCTCGCCCAGTTCGGCGCTATGCCAGCGCAGCAGCGCCTCCACCCCGGTGATGCTGCCGTCGGCCAGCGACAGCCGCGGCTGGTAGACCAGGCGCAGCTCGGCGCGGTCGAGCGCGCGCCGCAGCGCCGAGATGATGGCCGCGCGGTGGCGCGCCTCGGCGTCCATCGCCTCGTTATAGATCTGGTAGGTGTTCCGGCCCTCGGCCTTGGCCTGGTACATGGCGGTGTCGGCGAACTTGAGCAGGTCGGTCGGCACCAGCGCATGGTCCGGGTACAGGCTGATGCCCAGCGAGGGCGTGATGCTGACGTCGTGGCGCTCGTCGACCTCCAGCGGCGTGGTGAAGGCCGCCAGGATCTCGCGCGCCATCCGCTCCACCGCGACCAGGCTCTCCACGTCCTCCAGCACCACGGTGAACTCGTCGCCGCCCAGGCGCGCCACGGTGTCGGAGGCGCTGACGGTGGACTGCAGGCGCGAGGCCGCGGCCTTCAGCAGGCGGTCGCCGGCGGCATGGCCCAGTGAGTCGTTGATGTCCTTGAAGCGGTCGAGGTCCAGGAACAGCACCGCCACCCGCGTCTCCTGCCGGCGCGCGCGAATGATGGCGCGGCCCAGGCGCTCGGACAGCAGGGCGCGGTTGGGCAGGCCGGTGAGGGTGTCGTAGTTGGCGAGGTAGCGCAGTTCCTGCTCGGCGCGCTTCTTGTCGGTGATGTCGTTGACCACCGCCACGAAATGGCTGCGCGTGCCCAGCGAGTCGCGCACCTCGCTCATCTCGATCCAGCCCAGGAACTCCTCGTCGTCCTTGCGCCGCTGCCACATCTCGCCGGCCCAGTGGCCGGTGCGCTCGAGGATGTCGCGCACGCGCCGGTAGAACTCCGGGCTGTGCTGGCCGGAGTCGAGCAGGCTGGAGTTCAGCCCGACCACCTCCTCCTCGCTGTAGCCGGTGATGCGCGAGAACGAGGGATTGACCGAGATGAAGCGGAAGTCCAGGTCGATCACCGCCACCGCCTCGGACATGCTGCGCAGCACCTCCAGGGCGACGCGGCGCTCGCGCTCGGCCTTGCGCGCGGCGGTGACGTCGCGGGCGGTGCCGGCCATGCGCAGCGGGTTGCCGTGCTCGTCGCGCTCGACCACCTTGCCGCGCGAGCGTACCCACACCCAGTCGCCGCTGGCGCCGCGGATGCGGTGCTCGGAATCGTAGATCTCGGCCTGGCCGACGATGTGCTCCTGCAACAGTTGCTGCACGCGCGGCAGGTCGTCCGGGTGGACCGAGTGGTTGCGCCACTCGTCGGTGCTCAGGTGCTCGACCGTGCCCTGGCCGAACAGCTGGTTGGCGCCGACCCGGTACAGGCTGTTGTCGCGGATGTTCCAGTCCCAGAACTCGTCGCCCGAGCCCCACAGCGCCAGGTTCAAGCGCGCCTCGCGCTCGCGGATCTGGGCGACCAGCTTCTGTTCCTGCTCGTGCCGGCGCGTCACCAGCCGCCACACCAGCCAGGACAGCGCCAGCGCGGCCAGCAAGGCCAGTGTCTGCAGGTAGGGAAGGATCCCGTTCGGCACGCGCGGCTTTCCCCCGGGGCTCGCCCGCAGTGTAGGGAGGATGCCCCGCGGTCCACAAGCCGAACGCGCCGGCTTGCTAGAATGGGTCACGCCCCCGGCCGAGCGCCCATGAACGACATCGCCTTGCCCGATTACGACGAGCTCGATGCGCAGGTCGCGCGGCTGCAGATCGGCCAGGATCCCTCCGAGCTGCACGGCGCGCTCTGCGGCTACCTTTCCGGTGGCTCGCCCGCGCCCGGTCGCGGGGCCTGGCTCGGTATCGTCATGGCCGACGATGCGCCGGCCGCGATCGAGCCCGACAGCGCGCTCGACCGCCTGTACGTGGCCAGCGAGCAGTTGATCGAGTCGCCGGACTTCGGCTTCGACCTGCTGCTGCCCAGCGTGGACCGCCCGGTGCGCGAGCGCGGCGACGCGATGATCCGCTGGTGCCGCGGCTTCCTGGGCGGCTTCGGCCTGTCGGCCGGCGCCGAGCCGCCGCTGTCGGAGGAATCGCGCGACGCGCTCTCCGACCTGGCGAAGATGGCGGCCAGCGACCTGGCCTACGACGATCCCGAATCCGACGAGCAGGCGCTGGAAGAAGTGGCCGAGTTCGTCCGCGTGGCGGCGCTGCTGCTGCACAGCGACTGCGTGCTGGCGCCGCGCCATCGGCGTTCATTGAATTGATGGGCAAGACTTCCTCGGCCTCCTGATGATGGGAAAGACTTCCTCGGCCTCCGGCCTCGCCAAACCACTGAGCATTGGGGGCGCGGAGTTCGCGCGCCGCCGCCGCCAGCTGATGCGGATGGCCGACGAGGACGCGATCCTGATCCTGCCGGCGGCGCCCGAGCGCATCCGCAGCAAGGACACCACCT
>CBININ010000136.1:0-6337 GCA_966250755.1 uncultured Gammaproteobacteria bacterium
GTGCCGAGGAACAGGTCGGTGATGTCGCGGCGGCGGCAGCGCGCGCCGTTGAGGTAGTAGTTGGACTGGCCGTCGCGGCTGACCGAGCGCTTCACGCTGATCTCGGCGTAGCGGGCGTACTCGCCGCCGATGGTGCCTTCGGAGTTGTCGAAGATCAGTTCGACCGTCGCCTGCCCGACCGGCTTGCGGCTGGACGAGCCCGAGAAGATCACGTCGGTCAGGCTGTCGCCGCGCAGGCGGCTGGCCGAGCTCTCGCCCATCACCCAGCGCACGGCGTCGATGATGTTGGACTTGCCGCAACCGTTCGGACCGACCACGCCGGTCATGTTGGTGGGCAGGTGCAGGACGGTGGGGTCGACGAAGGACTTGAAGCCGGACAGCTTGATCGTGGAAAGGCGCATGTTATTGATTTCTAAGGGGGCCGCGGGGTCCCCGCGCAGCCATGCGCCAGTATAACCGTGCGGGCGGGCCCGCGGCCCCGGGCCTGGCCGGGGCGGACCGGGTCAGTGCCCGTGGTCGGGCGCCGGCGGGGCGTGGGCGCCCTCGCCTTCCAGCCGGTCCAGGAAGTCCACCGCCCGCCGCAGGTGCGGGATGACGATGCTGCCGCCGACCACCAGGCCGACGCTGAAGGCCTCGAACATCTCGTCGCGGTTGACGCCCGCTTCCTTGCACTGGGCGACGTGGTAGCTGATGCAGTCGTCGCAGCGCAGCACCATCGAAGCCACGAGACCCAGCAATTCCTTGGTCTTCACGTCGAGCGCGCCGGCCTTGTAGGTCTGGGTGTCGAGCGCGAAGAAGCGCCGCACGACCTGGTTGTCCTCGGCCAGGATGCGTTCGTTCATCCGCTGGCGGAACTGGGTGAACTCCTTGATCCGGTCCTCGCCGCCGCTCACGCGCGGCCCTCCAGCAGGGGCGAGAGGCCGCCGCTGCGATCCAGCGCCACCAGTTCCTCGTAGCCGCCGACATGGGTGCCGTTGATGAAGATCTGCGGCACCGAGGTCCGCCGGGCCAGGTCCATCATCGTCCGGCGCGCTTCCGGGTCGATGTCCACGCGCACTTCCTGCCAGGCCACGCCGCGCGATTTCAGGAAGTTCTTGGCCGCCACGCAATAGGGGCAGACGGCGGTGCTGTACATCACGACCTCGGACACGCGGTTCTCCTGTGGCGGCCTCGCCCTGGACATGGGGGCGACGAGGAACATTTTACAGGCGCGAAGGTCCATGACGGATGAACTTAACCGGCACTTATCCCCGGCCGGCCGGCTTTGCGTCATGCTTGGCGCGGTGCCGGGACGCCGCGTTCGCCGTCGGCACGCCGCCCTCGCCTTGCCATCCACGGAGTTCCACTTGCGCCTGACCCCCCTCGCCGCCGGACTGGTGCTCGCCCTGGGCCTCGCGCAGTCGCCGGTGCGCGCCCAGGACTCGAGCCTGCCGGACATCGGTTCATCCGCCGGCGAGCTGCTCAGCCCGGAAGAGGAAGTGCAGTACGGCGCCTACACGCTCTACGCCATGCGCCGTGCCGGCTACGTGCTCGAGGACCCGCTGGTGGACGGCTGGCTGGAGTCGATGGGCCACCGCCTGGGCTCGGCCTCGGATCGACCGACCCAGCACTTCACCTTTTTCATGATCCGCGACCGGCAGATCAATGCCTTCGCGACGCTGGGCGGCTACATCGGCGTCAACGCCGGCACGGTGCTCGCGGCCGAAAGCGAGGACGAGATCGCGGGCGTGGTGGCGCATGAAGTTTCGCACGTCACCCAGCGCCACGTGTTGCGTGCCGTCGAACGCGCCAAGAAGGACCAGCTGCCGATCCTGCTGGCGACCCTGGGCGTGATCATCGCCGCGCAGGGCCAGGACACCAACGAGCGCACCGGCCGCAATGCCGGCGCCGACGCCATCCAGGCGGCCGTCGTCGGCGGCCAGGCGCTGGCGATGCAGCGGCAGATCAATTACACCCGCAGCAGCGAGTCCGAAGCCGACCGCGTCGGCATCCAGACCTTGCACCAGGCCGGCTACCGGGCCGAGGGCATGGCCGATTTCTTTGCCCGGATGGAAAAGCTCACCCGCGGCAATTCGGGCGGCTACCAGACGCCGGCTTACCTGCAGACCCACCCCGTCACGATCACCCGCATCAGCGAGGCGCGCGACCGTGCCCTGCGGCTCGAATCGACGGGTCGCGCGAGCAGCAGCGGTCCGCGCCCGGCCAGCAACCCGCTGCTGCCGTATTCGCTGTCGGGCAGCACTGGTTTCGAAAGCGCCGCGGCCGGCGCCCCGCCGCGCGAGTTCGCCTGGGCCCGCGAGCGGCTGCGGGTGCTGACCGCCTCCAATCCCGCGGCGGGCCTGAAGGAGACCCGCTTGCGGGTCGAACAGGCCGGCGACAAGGCCGACGACCCGCGCCGCTACGGCCTGGCCCTGGCGAACCTGAAGGCCGGCTACCCGGCCGCCGCCGAGGACCAGCTCAAGGCCCTGCGAGCGCGCAATCCCGACAACCTGTGGGTGGGCCTGGCGCTGGCCGAGACCGCCTTCGTCGCCAGGGACGGCGCGCTCGCGCGCAAGCGCTACGAGGACCTGCTGCTGCAGCATCCGCAGGATCGCGCCGTCAGCCTGGCCTATGCCGAGACGCTCAATTCGCTCGGCGGCCGCGAGGATGGCAAGCGCGCGCAGGCCTTGCTGCGTCCGCTGCTGACTGCCAACGCGGAGAACCCGCTGTTCCAGCGCACCTACGCCCGCGCCGCGGAACTGGCCGGCGACACCGCCCGCGCCGGCGAGGCCTATGCCGAGGCCGCCTACCTCAACGGCCGCGCCGAGGATGCGCTCAACCAGCTGCAGGGCCTGCTCGAGCGCGGCGACCTGGACTACGTGCAACGCTCGCGGGTCGAGGCGCGCATCGCCGCGATCACGCCGGAGGTGCTGGAGTTGCGCCGCCGCAAGATCCGCCCGCAGGATCTGCCGGTCGACGGCTGACCGCGCGCGGCGCCCGCCCGGGCGGCGGGCGCAATTCCCGGGATGCGCCGTCACGGAACCGTCATACGGCTGTCGTGTACTTGCGCAATGCCCCCGCCGGTGACACGTTAGCCTCGTGCAGAAGCGCATCCTGATCGTCGACGACGAACCCGCCATCCGCGACATGGTCGCCTTCGCCCTGCGCAAGGGCGACTACGAGCCGGTGCACGCGGGCGACGGCCGCGAAGCCGCGGCCGCCATCGCCGAACGCGTCCCCGACCTGATCCTGCTGGACTGGATGCTCCCCGGCGCCAGCGGCCTGGAACTGGCCCGGCGCTGGCGTCGCGACGAGCTCACCCGTGAGGTACCGATCATCATGCTGACGGCCCGTGGCGAGGAGAACGACCGCGTGTCCGGCCTGGAATCGGGCATCGACGACTACGTAATCAAGCCTTTCTCGGCCCGCGAGCTGCTGGCCCGCATCAAGGCGGTGCTGCGGCGCTCGCGCGAGGACGAGGATGACGGATCCGTGACGGTCGGTGCGCTGCGGATCGACGGCGCCGCCCACCGCGTGCACGCCGGCGACACCCCGTTGCACGTCGGCCCGACCGAATATCGCCTGCTGCACTTCTTCATGACGCACCCGGACCGGGTCTACACCCGCACCCAACTGCTCGACCACGTCTGGGGCGGCAATGTGTACGTGGAGGAGCGCACCGTGGATGTGCACATCCGCCGCCTGCGCAAGGCGCTGGAACCCAGCAGCCTGCAGGACATGGTGCAGACCGTGCGCGGCGCCGGCTACCGCTTCTCGAAGCTGCCCTGAGGGCCGGCCCTTGAGCGACCCGACCCGCGCCACGCGGCGCTCGCTGCTGATCCGCCTGGCCTGGCGGCAGACGCTGGTGCGCATGCTGCTCGTGTACGCGCTGGCGCTGCTGGCGGGCTGGTGGACCAAGCACTACGCGTGGTGCCTGTTGTTCGCGACCGTGGGCGTGGCGGCGCGCAGCTACTGGCGCCTGTTCCGCGTCGCCCGTTTCCTCGACTGGCGCAAGCAGTTGCGCACGGTGCACGGCCAGGGCCTGTGGGCCGCGCTGGAAACCCTGATCTACCGCCGCCAGACCGAGACCCGCGCCCGCGCGCGCCGGCTGGTGCGCCTGCTGCGCGCCTATCGCCAGGCCGCGACGGCGATGCCCGAGGGCGCGCTGGTGGTGGATCGATCCACCCTGGACGTGGTGTGGTTCAACAAGGCCGCCAAGCGCCTGCTCGGCCTGCGCTACCCGCAGAGCCTGGGCGAGCGCCTCACCCGCCTGTGGCCTGATCCGCGCATCGCCGAGTGGATGCGCGCCGGCCGCGCCGACGAGACCCTCGGCGACGTGGGCGCGCCCGGCGACGACGGGGCGCGCCTGAGCTTGCGCCTGCTGCATTACTCGCCGCGCGAATGGCTGCTGGTGGTGCGCGACGTGACCCAGCTGGTGCGACTGGAGCAGGTGCGTCGCGACTTCGTGGCGAACGTGTCGCACGAACTGCGCACGCCCTTGACGGTGATCCACGGCTACCTGGACATGATGGAGCCGGAAGAGAACCCCGAATGGGCGCCGATGGTCTCGGAGATGCGCAAGCAGTCCCAGCGCATGAGCGAGCTGCTCGAGGACCTGCTGACCCTGTCGCGGCTGGAGGCCCACGACCACCTCGCCGAGGAACCGATAGCGATGGCGCCGATGCTGGCCACGCTCCGCCGCGAAGCCGAGGCCCTCAGCCAGGGCCGGCACCAGGTCGCGGTGCTCGACGAAGCCGGCTGCGACCTCAATGGCTCGGCCAAGGAGCTGCACAGCGCCTTCTCCAACCTGGTGAGCAACGCGGTCCGCTACACGCCCTCGGGCGGGCGCATCGAGGTCGCGTTCCGCAGGCTGCCCGACGGCGGGGCCGCGCTGTCGGTGCGTGATTCGGGTTTCGGCATTCCCGCCGAGCACCTGCCGCGGCTGACCGAGCGCTTCTACCGCGTGTCCACCAGCCGCTCGCGCGAGTCCGGCGGCACCGGCCTGGGCCTGTCGATCGTCAAGCACGTGCTCGGCCTGCACCAGGCCCGCCTGCAGATCGAGAGCGAGGTCGGCCGCGGCAGCAGCTTCACCTGCGTGTTCGGTCCGGAGCGGGTGCTGCCCCGCCCGGCGCTATGATGCGCGCATGAAAGCCCGCGCCGACGCCCCCACCGACGCCGACCTGTTCCTCAATCGCGAGCTGTCGCAGTTGGAGTTCAATTTCCGGGTGCTGGCCCAGGCCCGCGACCCGGCGATCCCGCTGCTCGAACGCCTGCGCTACCTGTGCATCGCCTGTACCAACCTCGACGAATTCTTCGAAGTGCGCGTGGCCACCGTGCTTACCGCGCTGGAGTTCGGCGCGCCGCTGCTGCCCGACCGCATGGACCCCCGGCTGGCCCTGCAGAAGCTGCACGTGCTGGCCGGGGCCATGGTCGAGGAACAGTACCGGGTCTGGAACGAGGAGTTGCGCCCCGCCCTGAACGAGGCCGGGGTACGGGTGCTGGCCCGCGACAGCTGGAATGCGAAACAGAAGCGCTGGTTGCAGAAGTACTTCCACGACGAGGTGTTGCCGGTGCTCTCGCCGCTGGGCCTGGACCCGGCCCATCCCTTCCCGCGCATCCTCAACAAATCGTTGAACGTGGTGGTGGTGCTGGAGGGCAAGGACGCCTTCGGCCGCAAGGGCGGGATGGCGGTGGTGCGGGCGCCGCGCTCGCTGCCGCGGATCATCCAGATCCCCGAGGAGGTCTCCGGCGGCAAGCACGACTTCGTGTTCCTGTCGGCCATGCTCACCGCCTTCGTGGACGACCTGTTCCCCGGCCTGAAGGTCAAGGGCGCCTACCAGTTCCGCGTCACCCGCAATTCCGAATTGTTCGTGGACGAGGAGGAAGTGGAGAACCTCGCCAGCGCCCTGAAGGGCGAACTGCTCTCCCGCGGCTTCCGCCCCGCGGTACGGCTGGAGATCGCCGAGAACTGCCCGCGCTCGATCGTCAAGACCCTGCTGCAGAACTTCAACCTCGAGCAGAACGCGGTCTACCGCATCAACGGCCCGGTCAACCTCAACCGCGTGGTGCAGGTGTACGACCTGTGCGACCGTCCGGACCTGAAGTTCCCGGCCTTCAAGCCCGCGCACGTGGGTCTCGACGAGGACGCGCCCTTCGACACCCTGCGCGCCCGCGACATCCTGCTGCACCATCCCTACGAAAGCTTCGGCGCCGTCACCGCGCTGCTCAAGGCCGCCGCCCACGACCCGCAGGTGCTGGCGATCAAGCAGACCCTGTACCGCACCGGCCGGGACTCGCGGATCATCGAGCACCTGATCGCCGCCGCCCGCAACGGCAAGGACGTGACGGTGGTGGTCGA
>CBININ010000137.1:0-6280 GCA_966250755.1 uncultured Gammaproteobacteria bacterium
CGCCTGTGCCAGGACGCGCAGCGGCTGGAGGAGATCACCCGCAAGGGCCGCCGCCTCGAGGTGCTGGCCGCCTACGACGGGCTGGAACTGCGCGTCTGACCGTGGCGCCGGCGCCCGGCCCGCCCCTGCCGCCCCGCGAGCCGCGCGCCGCGCGCTGGCTGTCGCGCCGTGGCCTGCACGCGCTCGGCATCGTGATGGCGCTGTTGCTGGCCTCGCTGCTGGCCTTGCCCGATCCCGGGCCGCTGCCGAAGCTGCGCGCGCTGGCGTTCGACGGCTACCAGCAACTGTGGCCGCGCCCGCGGGCCTCGCAACCCGCCGTCATCGTCGCGGTGGACGATGCCAGCCTTGCCGAGCTCGGGCAGTGGCCCTGGCCGCGCGACCGCATCGCAGTGTTGGTGGATCGCGTCGCCGCCCGCGGCCCGGCGGTGGTGTGCATGGACCTGCTGTTCTCCGAACCCGACCGCACCTCGCCGGAGCAACTCGCCGACGCGCTCGCGCGCGGGCAGCCGGCGCTCGCCGCGCAACTGCGCGCCCTGCCGCGGCATGACGCGGTGCTGGGCGAGGCCCTGGCGCGGGTGCCGAGCGTGCTCGGCATCGCCGGCGACGACCACGCGGCGGCGGACACCGACGGGCTGGCGCCCGCGCGCGTGGTGGGCGCCGATCCATCATTGGCGCACTACCGCGGCGCGCTGCGCAGCCGCCCCGCGATCGACGCCGGCGCCGCGGGCCGCGGCTTGTTCAACGCCGAACTCGACGATGGCGTGGTGCGACGCGTACCGATGGTGGCCGAAGTCGGCGATTTCCCGGTGCTGGCGCTGCCGCTCGAATGCCTGCGCGTGGCCGCCGGCGAACCGGGATTCTCGCTGGTCAGCGAGCCCGGCCGGCCGCTGCGGGTGGCGATCGGCGACCTCGCGGTTCCGCTGCAGGACGACGGCCGCCTCTACGTGCGCTACGCCGGCCACGCGCCGGCGCGCTACCTGTCGGCGCGCGAGGTACTGGCCGGCCGCGACGACCCGGACCGGCTCGCCGGCCGCGTCGCGCTCATCGGCGTCACCGGCCAGGGCCTGGTGGACCAGCAGCTGATCCCGAACGGCGAGCGCATCCCCGGCGTGGAAGTGCATGCGGAAGTGCTGGAGAACGTCTTCGACGGCGCGCTGCTGCGCCGCCCGGCAGCGGCGCGCGGCATCGAACTGGCCGCCTTCCTGGCCTTCGCGGTGCTGGCCGCGGCCTGGGTGCCGCGGGTTTCGCCCTTGCGCTCGGCGCTGCTGCTGCTGGCGGCGATCGCGCTGTTGCCGCTGGGCGGCGTGCTCGCCTTCCGCCAGGGCCCTTGGCTGCTGGATCCGCTGACGCCACTGCTCGCGCTCGGCCTGCTGCACGCCAGCCTGGTGCTGGCGACGATGATGGCGCTGGAACTCGAGCGTCGCCGCCTGGCCTTCCGGCTGGCGCGCGAGCGCGAGGCGGCGGCGCGCACGGCGGGCGAACTGGAGGCCGGGCGCCGCATCCAGACCGGCATGCTGCCGCGCCCGGAGCGCGTGCTGGCGCGCGAGCGCCGGGTGTCGCTGTTCGCGCACATGCGGCCGGCGCGCGAGGTCGGCGGCGACCTCTACGACTTCTTCGCGCTCGACGACCGCAGGCTGTTCGCGGTGGTGGGCGACGTCGCCGGCAAGGGCCTGGCCGCGGCGATGTTCATGGCGGTGAGCAAGGCGCTGACCAAGAGCTCGGGCCTGCGCGGCCGCGGCGACCTCGGCGAGTTGCTCGAGGCGATCAACATTGAACTGTCGCGCGACAACCCTGACGACCTGTTCGTCACCTTGCTCGCGGTGGTGCTCGACCTGGACAGCGGCGCGGTCGCCTACTGCAATGCCGGCCACGAGCCGCTGCTGCTGCGGCGCGCGGACGGCCGCGTGCTCGTGCTCGACGAAGGCGGCGGCCCGCCCCTGTGCGTGGCGGAGTTCGCCGGCTACCGGGGCGCGAAGGCGCAACTGGCGGCGGGCGACGTGCTGGTGCTGGCCTCGGATGGACTGACCGAGGCAACCGATCCCGAGGGCGCGCTGTTCGGGCGCGGCGCCCTGCGCGAGTGCGTGGCCGCGGCCGACGGCGGCGACGTGGATGCGCTGGGTCGCTCCATCCTCGGCGCGATCGCGGCCTTCGAGGCCGGCGCCGAACCCGGCGACGACCAGACCCTGCTGATGCTGCGCTGGAACGGGCCGGCGCGCGCCGGCTAGCGCACGCTCACCTCGACACGGCGGTTGCGCGGCTCGTCCACGCCGGCCTCGGTCGCGACCAGCGGCTCGCGCGCGCCGCGGCCGGCGGCATCCACGTGGGCCGGATCCAGGCCCATCGCCACCAGGCGCTCGCGCACCGACTGCGCGCGCTGCAGCGAGAGCGCGTCGTTGTCGGCGTCGCTGCCGACGCGGTCGGTGTGGCCGATCACCGTCACCTCCGGCGCCGGCCGCGCCCGCAGGTCCTCCAGCAGCTTCGCCACCGTGGCCTGCGCCTCGGCATTGAACGCGTCGCTGCCGCTGTCGAAATAGATCGTGTACGAGGCCGGCGCGACCGGCATGGCCGTCAGCGCCTCGCCGAAGCGGCGTTGCACCTCGGCGGCATCGCTGCTCCCGGCGCGCACGCCGCCGCTGCCGGCGCGCGCGGTCGCGTAGGGCTTGTCCAGCAGCACCTCCTTGCCGCCGCGGCTGGCGGCGATGGCGCCGGTGCTGCCGTCCTCCTTCGGCAGCAGCACCACGGTGTCGGTGGCGCAGCCGGCCAGCAGGACGGTGGCGGCGACGGCAGCGACTGCGGCGTGGGCGCGGCGCGGCTTCATTTCGCGCTCACCACGAACTCGGTGCCGCGCACGGCCAGGATGGTCGAGCGCGTGCGCACCGTCATCGCCTCCGGCGAGCGGTGGGCGATCTTGCCCGACACCGCCGACAGCGTGCCCTTGCGCAGTCGCGCGTCGAAGTGGCCGTCATGGGTGGTGGAATCGAACTCGAAGCGCTCGATCGCCAGCTGGCTACGCGGGCCGAGCGCCATCCGCGAGTTGTCCACGAAGCTGATGCCGACGCTGCCGTCCTTGCCGGTGCGCACCACGTCGCGCGCCTCGATGGCGGTGCCGATCGCGATCGGTACCCGCTGGCCGCCGCGCTCGATGAAGGCCTCGCCCTTCGCCGTCTTCACCTGGCCCACCGCCGCCGCGCAGGCCAGGGGCGGGAAGGCGAGCGACAGCGCGAGCCCCGCGCCGATCCAGAAAACCTTGCCGTGCATGGCCACCTCCCCGTGGATGCCTGCGGACAGCCTGCGCCTGCGTCGGGCGCCGATCAAGCGGTCACCCGCCCGCGCAGCGTTCCGGGCGGTCGCTGCGGCGAAGCGGTCGGGCGCCGGGCCTAAGCGCGGAGTCAGTCCCGACTGCCCATACTGGCGGTCCGCCTGAGGAAAAGGACTTCCCATGAGCATCTTCGGTTCGATCCTGGAAAAGCTGGGCATGCGTCGCCATCGCCCCGAGCCGGACATCCGGCCCTTGCCCGGTCGCGCGCCCGCCGGCGCCACGGTGGGCGCCAAAGTCGGCACGCCCACGCCCGGTTCGACCTCCGGCGCAAACACCGCGCCGACCGCGGCGACTTCGGCAGCCGCGCCGGCGCCGATGAGCGAGGTGGACGTCGAAGCCAAGCTCGAGGCGATGGCGCAGGCCAACCCGCAGAAACTGAACTGGCGCACCTCGATCGTGGACCTGATGAAGCTGCTCGGCATGGAGAGCAGCCTGGCCGAGCGCAAGGAACTGGCGACCGAGCTCGGCTGCCCGCCGGAGAAGATGGCCGACTCGGCGCAGATGAACATCTGGCTGCACAAGGCCGTGCTGCGCAAGCTCGCCGAGAACGGCGGCAAGGTGCCTGCCAGCCTGCTCGACTGAGGGCTAGACCTTCACGTCCTTCCACCCGCCGCGGCTGAACAGCCACAGGGTGAACAGGCCGACCGCGGTCTCGGAGACGAACACCGCCCAGAACACCCCCGTGCTGCCATGGTCGAGGCGCAGTGCCAGCAGCCAGGCCAGCGGGATCTGGATCAGCCAGAAGAACACCACGTTGATCCAGGTCGGCGTGGCGGTGTCGCCGGCGCCGTTGAAGGCCTGCACGCTGACCATCCACCAGCCGTAGACGAACAGCGAATAGGACAGGATCCGCAGCCATTCGGCGCCGACGGCCACCACGGTGGCGTCGGCGGAGAAGACACCGACCAGCTCGCGCGGGAACAGGAAGAACAGCGCCGCGATGAGCAGCAGGTAGGCCATGTTGTAGCGGCCGATCTGCCAAACCGACGCCTCCGCGCGGTCCGGTTGCTGCGCGCCCAGGTTCTGGCCCACCAGCGTGGCCGCGGCATTGGACATGCCCCAGGCCGGCATCATGGTGAACATCATGATGCGGATGGCGATGGTGGCGCCGGCCACCGCCTCGCTGCCGATGCTGGCCAGGATCCGCATCAGGAAGATCCACGAGGTCATCGCCACGATCATCTGCCCCACCCCGCCCAGCGAGGTGCGCACGATCTGCCAGGCGAGGCGTCCCTGCCAGGCCAGGTGCGAGGCGAGGACGCGGATGTGCTTGCCGCCGCGGAACAGGATCCACAGCTGCATCGCCACGCCGGCGCCGCGACCGATGGTCGTCGCGATCGCCGCGCCCTCGACGCCGAAGGCGGGCACCGGGCCCCAGCCGAAGATCAGCAGCGGATCCAGGCAGATGTTGAGGCCGTTGGCGAACCACAGCACGCGCATGGCGATGGCCGCATCACCGGCGCCGCGGAAGATCGCATTGATCACGAACAGCAGCAGGATCACCACGTTGCCGCCGAGCATCCACCGCATGTAGCCGACGCCGTGCTGCAGGGTCCAGGCGTCGGCGCCCATCAGCGCCAGCAAGTCTCGGGCCCAGACGATGCCGGCTATGGCGAAGGGCACGGAGGCCAGCACCGCGATCCACAGCGCCTGCGCGGCGGTGACGGAGGCCTCTTCGGCCGCGCCCTCGCCGACCCGGCGCGCGACCAGCGCGGTGATGCCCATCGCCAGGCCCATCGCGATCGAATACAGCAGGAACAGGTAGGTCTCGGTCAGCCCCACCGTGGCCACCGCCGAGGCGCCGAGCTTGCCGACGAAAAAGATGTCCACCACCGCGAAGGTGGACTCCAGCACCAGCTCGAGCACCATCGGCACCGCGAGCAGGAACACCGCGCGCCGCATCGGGATGCGCGTGTAGTCGGCGCTGGTGCCGCGGATGGCGTCGCGCAGGCTGGCCCACAGCGATTGCGCCGCGGGGTCGGTGGGCGGGTTCTCCGGTGCCACGGTCGGTTGCATGCGTCCCCGCCTCAGTCCCGCCTCAGCCGTCGGGCGGCGTCGGCCGCCGCCTTGAGGACGCGGGCGAACTCCATGCGGTGGTCCGGGACCTGGACCGCAGCGTTGTCCAGCCCCTCCAGGTAGGCGGCCACCAGCTCCGACGCGTTGGCCTGGCCACCGAGTTCGCCCATGGTCCTGGCCACGGCGTCGCGCACGTGCCACTCCACTTTCGCGCCCTTCTGCGCGCTGTCGGCGAGCTCGACGATTCGCAGCAGGTGCGGCGTCACGAGACCAGCAACCGTCTTTTTCATCCATCGGACCCTGATGTTGGACTGCACAAGGCTACCGCACGCGACCACCGCGCGTGCGTGGATGACGCCAAAAGAAAATGCCCCGCCGAAGCGGGGCATTCTCTTTGTTCAGGACTGCGCCGGGCTCAGAAGTCCATGCCGCCCATGCCGCCCATGCCACCACCGTGGCCACCGGCCGGCATCGGCTCGTCCTTCTTCGGGGCCTCGGCCACCATCGCCTCGGTGGTGATCATCAGGCCCGCGATGGACGCGGCGTTCTGCAGCGCGGTGCGGGTGACCTTGGTCGGGTCCAGGATGCCGAACTCGATCATGTCGCCGTACTCGCCGTTGGCGGCGTTGTAACCGAACGCGCCGTTGCCCTCGACCACCTTGTTCAGGATGACCGACGGCTCGTCGCCGGCGTTGGTGACGATCTCGCGCAGCGGGGCTTCCATCGCACGCAGCGCGATCGCGATGCCGTGGTTCTGGTCCTCGTTGATGCCCTTGAGGCCGGCGATGGCCGCCTTGGCGCGCAGCAGCGCCACGCCGCCGCCGGGGACGATGCCCTCTTCCACGGCCGCGCGGGTCGCGTGCAGCGCATCTTCCACGCGCGCCTTCTTTTCCTTCATCTCGACTTCGGTCGCGGCGCCGACCTTGATCACCGCCACGCCGCCGG
>CBININ010000138.1:0-6253 GCA_966250755.1 uncultured Gammaproteobacteria bacterium
CGGAGAGGTGGCAGAGTGGTCGAATGTACCTGACTCGAAATCAGGCGTACGTGTAAGCGTACCGTGGGTTCGAATCCCACCCTCTCCGCCATGGCGAAAGCCCCCGTGCCCGAAAGGCCCGGGGGCTTTTTCTTTTGCCGCGCGGGCCACCGTCCGGGCGTCGCCAAGCGGCGCGACGCACTCGACAGTTCCGCGTTCGGGCGGGCCATGCCGGTCACGGATCGGGCATTCCGCACGCCCGGCCCGGATCCGGCGCGGATAGCATCGGTGGGCAAGCCTGTCCGCCCATTCCTGGAACGCTCCATGCGCAATGCCACCCGCCGGTCCCTCCGCTGGTTCGCCGACCTCTGGCGCCATTCCGACGACCCCGCGGTGCGCGACTACCGCCTGCACGTGCGCGGCCTGGTCATCGGCTGGGCGCTGACGGCGCTCGCGATCCTGTTGATCGATCGCTACCCGAACGAGGCGGGCCTGAGCATGTACGACATGCTGCGTACGCCGGGACTGCCATGGCAGCAGCATTGGCTGGCGGCGATCGAACTCGCCGCGCCGCTGGTCATGTTCCGCCACCTGTTCGGCCTGCATCGCTGGGGCACGCGCCGCGCCGCGCAATCCTGAGCCGATCGCACGGCTGAACCGATCGCGAACGCGGGACCGCCCCGACCCGGGCGTGTCGCCGCGAGCGTTTACACTCTTCCCCGGGCCGCCGCGTGCGGCCCGTCGAGTGTGCGCGTGTGGAGTGGAAATGGATTACGTGTTGCTGACCCCGGACGAGGCGGGCGCCCTGCTGAACATCAGCCGGGACGAGATCGTGTCCCTGGTCGAAACCGGCGAGCTGGCCGGACTCAGGATCGCCGGCCACTGGCGGATTCCCCTCAAGAGCATCACCGCCCTGCTGGCGGCGGGGATGCGGTCGCAGACCGCGCGTTCGCTCGAGCGCGTCTTCAACGACCCTGGCGCCTGGACCCAGGTCTTCGGCGCGCATCCGGAAGTGACCCAGCAGATCGAGGCCGGGCAGTTCCCCACCGGAAGCGTCGGCGCCTACCTCAAGGATTCGATCGCGCTCTGGCGCGGTCGCGTCGGCCACGGCGAGTCGGCCGGGGGGCAGGACGAGGAATACGGGCCATCCCGGCCGGGCGAGGACGAGGGGGCAGCAACGGGCTGATCGGCTAGACTGGCCGCCTTCCGCCGCCTGACGAGACCGCCATGTCCGAAATCCTCGCGCCCGTGTCCTTCGGCGAGCTGCTCGACAAGATCGCCATCCTGCAGATCAAGTCCGAGCGCATGCAGGACGCGGCCAAGCTGGCCAACGTGCGCAGGGAGCTGGAGGCGCTGTCGGCGACCTGGCTGGCGCATCCGGCCGCCAACCACGACATCCTCGAACTGCGCGCCTCGCTCAAGGCCGTCAACGAGCGCCTGTGGGACATCGAGGACGACATCCGCCGCTGCGAGCAGCGCCAGGACTTCGGCGACGAGTTCGTGCGCCTGGCGCGCGCCGTCTACCACGAGAACGACGAACGCGCCGCCATCAAGAAACAGATCAACCTCGCGCTGGGCTCGGCCTACGTCGAGGAGAAGTCCTACCAGGACTACAAGGCGGGCTGAGCCGCCGCACGGTCGGCGAGGAAGGCCTCGAAACACCCGATCACCTCGTCCACGCCGATCAGGTCCATCACGCCGGGGAACTCCACGCGCTTGCCCCAGGGCAGGGCGCTGGCCGGGCGCTGCATGAACCTGCGCGAGGCCTCGTCGTAATGATTCACCGACCAGCGCAGGTCCGAATACGGCCCGCAACGCTCGCGGTCGGTGCAGGCGAACAGGCCGATCACCGGCGTGCCCATGGCGTTGGCCATGTGCGCCGGGCCCGAATCCGGGCTCAGCACCAGGTGCGCGCGTTCCAGCAGCGCCAGCAGCTGCTTGAGCGTGTCCTTGCCGACCAGGTCCACCGCCGGGTGCCGCATCGCCGCCTGGATGGCGTCGGCGGTGCGGCGCTCGAGCTCGCTGCGGCCGCCGCAGATCGCGATGCGCCAGCCGCGGTCCGCGGCGTGGTCGGCCACCGCGGCGTAGCGCTCCGGCGCCCAGTTGCGCAGCACGTGGCTGGAGCAGGGCGAGACGATCAGCGTGGGCACGTCGCCTGGCAGCTGCTCCGCGGCCCATTCGCGCGCGGCCGCCGGCACCGGGAGGTTCCATTCGACTCTGTCCTGCTTCAACCCGAGCGGCTCGCAGAACTTGCCGAAGGCGTCGAGCACGTGGTGGCCGCCCGCCGGGATGCGCTCGTTGATCACCAGCGAATGGCCTTCCTTGCTGCGGGCGCGGTCGTAGCCGATGCGGCGCTCGGCGCGCACCAGCGTGGCCAGTACGTTGGCGCGCAGGGCCAGCTGCATGTGCAGCAACACCTCGAAGCGTCGACCGCCGAGGCGACGGCGCAGGTCGGCCATGCCGCGCCAGCCCGCGGACTTGTCGAAGACCAGGAGTTCGACGTCCTCGAGCCCTTCCATCAGCTTGGCTTCGCCCTTGCCGAGGATCCAGGTGATGGGCACCTGCGGCCAGGCCCGGCGCAGGGTGCGGATGAGCGGCACCAGGTGCGTGGCATCGCCGAGGGCGGATAGGCGAAGGATGCAGATCGAGCGCGGCGCGGCGGCGAGGCTCACTTGCTAGAATTCCCCGAGATGGATGCGCACCCGGCCAGCGGCAGCCGAATTCCGTTCCGCGACGCGGACGGCCAGGGGGCGATTGTGTTCGACCCGGCGCGGGTGCGGCAAGCCAGCCTGGCGCTGTTCGAGCCGCCCGCGGGCAGCCTTGCGCCCAAGGGTCGCGGCGAGGCCTGGTTCGTGGACGGCGATTTCGGCGCGGCGGTGCTCAAGCGCTATCGGCGCGGCGGCGCGATCGCGCGGCTCAGCCGCGCCTCCTACCTGTGGCTGGGCGAGACGCGGGTGCGCAGCGTCGCCGAGTTCGCCCTGCTGCGACGCCTGCGCTTGCTTGGACTGCCGGTGCCGGCGCCGCTGGCGGCCAGCTACCGCCGCCGCGGCCCGCTGTATCGCGCCAGCCTGCTGGTGGAGCGCATCCAGCCGGCGACGTCCTTCGCCGAGCGCGTGCTCGGGCAGGGCGCGGACGCGCCCTGGCAGCGCGTGGGCGCGGCGATCGGACGCTGCCACGCGCGCGGCGCGCGCCACGCCGACCTCAACGCGCACAACCTGTTGCTCGACGGCAACGGCGCGGCCTGGCTGATCGACTGGGACAAGGGCCGGTTGGAAGCGGGCCCTGGAGAATGGTGCGCGGCAGTGCTCGACCGGCTCGAGCGCTCGCTGCGCAAGGACTGCGCCGCGGTCGCGGGCGGCGTCATCGGCGATGGCATGCGCGAGTTGCGCATCGCCCACGACCGGGCGCTGGCCGCATGAGCTGGTCCCTGCACCTGTTGGGCGTGGGCAGTTCGCAGGCAGTCGAGCTCGGCTCGGCCGCGGCCGTGATCGAACGCGATTCAGCCCCGCTGCTGATGATCGACTGCGGCCAGGAGGCGCTCACCGCGCATCTTGCACGTTACGGTGCGCCACCGGACGCAGTGTTCATCACCCATGTGCACATGGACCACGTCGGCGGGCTTGAACGCTTGTTCTACAAGCTCTACTTCGACCCGGCGCGCCGCGGCCGCACCCGACTCTACGTGCCGGCGAGCGTGGTGCCGCACCTGCAGTCGCGCCTGGCCGACTATCCCGGCGTGCTCGCCGAGGGCGGCGCCAACTGGTGGGATGCGTTCCAGCTGGTGCCGG
The DNA here is from genome assembly GCA_966250755.1 of uncultured Gammaproteobacteria bacterium. GTDB lineage: Bacteria > Pseudomonadota > Gammaproteobacteria > Xanthomonadales > Xanthomonadaceae > Arenimonas. Next base: position 3,768 of record CBININ010000138.1, read on the forward strand.
TCTCGCGCGGCTTCTGGCATGCGGGGATGTGGTTCGAGGTGTTCCCGGTGCGCCACCATCTGCCCGACACCGCCTTCGGCCTGCGCCTGCAGGGCAGCGTGGTGTGGACCGGCGATACGCGGCCGATCCCGGAGATGCTCGCCCGGCACGCCGCTGCCGATGAACTGATCGCCCACGATTGCGCGCTGGTCGGCAATCCCTCGCACAGCGGCGTGGACGACCTCGAGCGCGAGTACGACGCGGCCCTGCGCGCGCGCCTGCTGCTCTACCACTACGGGTCGGCGGCCGAGGGCGAAGCACTGCGCGCCCGCGGCTACCGCGTGGCCGAGGCCGGTACGTCCGTCGCGCTGGCCGAGCCCTCGGCGCCGCGGGTGTCGGCGTGAACGCCGTGCTTGCCACCGCCACTGCGCCCGCCGATCGCCTCGGTCGGCCGCTGCGCGACCTGCGCGTGTCGGTGATCGAGACCTGCAACTACCGCTGCCCGTACTGCATGCCCGCCGACGCCACGCCGGAAGAGACGGCGCTGGACCGCGCCAGACGCCTCGACTTCGACCAGATCGAGGCGGCCGTGCGTGCCTTCGTCGCGCTCGGTGTTCGCAAGGTGCGACTGACCGGCGGCGAGCCGCTGCTGCGCAAGGACTTGCCGCGGCTGGTCGAGCGCATCGCGGCGATCGAGGGCCTCGAGGATCTCGCGCTCACCACCAACGGCTCGCTGCTCGCCGCGCGTGCGGGCGCGCTGCGGCGGGCCGGCCTGCGTCGCCTGACCATCAGCCTGGACTCGCTGGATCGGGTGCAGTTCCGCGCGCTGTCGGGTGGGCGCGGCGAACTGCAGGACGTGCTGGCCGGCATCGCTGCCGCGGAAGCCGCCGGTTTCGGGTCGCTCAAGTTCAACGCCGTGATCCGGCGCGGCGTCAACGAGGACCAGGTGCTGCCGCTGGTCGAGCGCTTCCGCGGCACGCCGCACGTGCTGCGCTTCATCGAGTACATGGACGTCGGCAGCTGCAATGGCTGGCGACGCGAGGACGTGGTGGACAGCCGCACGCTGCTTGCTCGCATCCATGCGCGCTGGCCGCTGCACGCCGTACAGCCGGCCTACCGTGGCGAAGTGGCGACGCGACATGCCTTCCTCGACGGCGGCGGCGAAGTGGGTTTCATCAGTTCGGTGAGCCAACCCTTCTGCGGCGACTGCCACCGCGCGCGGCTGTCGGCGGACGGCCAGCTGTTCACCTGCCTGTTCGCGGGTCGCGGCCACGACCTGCGCGAGGCGCTGGCGCAGGGTCCCGAAGCTCTGCAGGCGCGCATCGCCGCGCTGTGGTCGGGGCGCGCCGACCGCTACAGCGAACTGCGCGAGGCGCCCCGCGGCGAATCGCGGCGCATCGAGATGTTCTACATCGGAGGTTGAATGAGCCGTCGCAAGACCGATCCCGCGCCGCCCCTGACCCACGTGGACGAGCGTGGCCGCCCGACGATGGTGGATGTGTCCGGCAAGGCCGCCACCGCGCGCGAGGCGACCGCGCGCTGCTTTGTCGAGTTCCCGTCGGAGGTCGCCGCAACCCTGCGCGCCAACGGCCTGCAGGCCGCCAAGGGCCCGATCCTGGCGACGGCGATCGTGGCGGGCACCCAGGCCGTCAAGCGCACCTGGGAACTGATTCCCTTCTGCCACCCGCTGCCGATCAACGGCTGCCGCTTCGAGGCCGACTGGGAGGACGCCACCCGACTGCGGATCGACTGCCAGGTCCGCACGGTGCACAGCACCGGGGTGGAGATGGAGGCGCTGACCGGCGCGACGGTGGCGGCCCTGACGGTCTATGACATGGCCAAGGTATTGAGCCACGAGATCGTGATCGGGCCGGCGCGCCTGCTGGCCAAGTCCGGCGGGCGCCGCAAGGTCGGCGCGTGAGCGTGACGGTGCTCTACTTCGCCAGCCTGCGCGACGCGGCCGGGCGCGAGTCCGAGCAGCTGCCGATGCCCACCTCGTTGGGCGCGCTCTACGCCGAACTGCGCGCGCGGCATGGCTTCGCGCTGCCGCAGGAACGCTTGCGGGTCGCGGTGGACGGCGCCTTCGTCGACTGGGATTGCGCGTTGCGCGAGGGCGCCGAGATCGCCTTCATCCCGCCGGTGTCCGGTGGCTGAGCCCGTGTTCGGGCTCGCCGAGGCGCCGATCGACGTGGCGGGGCTGCGCGAGGGCTTGCGCGCCGATGCCTGCGGCGCCTTCGCCAGCTTCGAGGGCTGGGTACGCGACCACAATGACGGTCGCGCGGTGCGCGGCCTCGAATACACCAGCTACCGCGCGCTGGCCGAGCGCGAGGGTGAAGCCATCCTGCGCGAGGCCGGCGAGCGCTTCGCCATCGAGGCGGCGGCCTGCGTGCATCGCGTCGGCGTGCTGGCGATCGGCGACATGGCCGTGTGGGTCGGGGTGAGCGCCGCGCATCGCGGGCCGGCCTTCGAGGCCTGCCGCTGGATCATCGACGAGGTGAAGGCGCGCG
>CBININ010000139.1:0-6229 GCA_966250755.1 uncultured Gammaproteobacteria bacterium
GCGCCCGGGTTCGGTTGGCTCATGGTCCCCTCCCAGGTATCCAGACCGGGAGCATAAGCGAAACCGGTCAGTCCACGTAAACCGTCTTGATGTTCATGAACTCGTGGATGCCGTGCCCGGCCAGCTCGCGGCCGAAGCCGGAGGCCTTGGTGCCGCCGAAGGGCAGGCGCACGTCGCTGCGGACGATGGCGTTGACGAAGCAGGCGCCGGCTTGCAGCCGCCGCGCCACCGCTTCGCCCCGGGCCTTGTCCCGCGTCCAGACCGACGCGCCGAGGCCGAAACTGGTGTCGTTGGCGACCCGCACGGCCTCCTCGTCGTCGGCCACGCGCAGGATGCTGGCCACCGGGCCGAACAGCTCCTCGTCGTAGGCCGGCATGCCGGGGGCGACATGGTCGAGGATGGAAGCCGGGTATTCCGCGGGCCGCGTGCCAGGCACGCAGCCCACCAGCGCCCGCGCGCCGGCATTGATGCTGTCGACGACCTGGCGGTGCAGTTCCTCGCGCAGGTCGGCGCGCGCCATCGGCGCCAGGCCGGTGGCCTCGTCGTTCGGGTCGCCCACCATCAGCGCCGCGCTCGCCTCGGCGAAGCGCCGCACGAACTCGTCGGCGATGCCGGCGGTGACGATGAAGCGCTTGGCGGCGATGCAGGTCTGGCCGGCGTTGCCGAAGCGCGAGGCCACGGCCATCTTCACCGTCAGGTCGAGATCGGCGTCGTCCAGCACGATGAAGGGGTCGCTGCCGCCCAGTTCCATCACGCACTTCTTGAGGTGCTTGCCCGCATTGCCGGCGACGGAGCGCCCTGCCCGCTCGCTGCCGGTCAAGGTCACCGCCTTCACCCGCGGGTCGGCGATCACCCGCGCGGCCATGTCGTTGTCGATGTGCAGCACGCCGAACACGCCCTCGGGCAGGCCCGCGGCCTTCAGCACGTCGGCGATGGCATCGGCGCAGCGCGGCACGTTGGTGGCGTGCTTGAGCACGGCGACGTTGCCGGCCATCAGCGCCGGCGCCAGGAAGCGGAACACCTGCCAGATCGGGAAGTTCCAGGGCATCACCGCGAACACGCAGCCGATCGGCTCGTAGGTCACGTAGCTGCGCACCGCCTCGGTGGCGACCGGCTCGTCGCGCAGGTAGTCGGCGGCGTGGTCGGCGTAGTAGTCGCAGGCGCCGGCGCACTTGTCCACCTCGCCGAGCGACTCGCGGCGCAGCTTGCCCATCTCGGCCGACATGGTGGACGCGATGTCCTCGCGGCGTGCGCGCAGGACCGCGCCGACCGCATGCAGGTATTCGCCGCGACGTGCCAGCGGCAGCGCCGCCCACGGGCCGAAGGCCGCGGCAGCCCGCGCCAGCGTCGCCTCGACCGTCGCCTCGTCCTGGTAGTCGTAGGTGTACTGGACGGCGCCGGTCCAGGGGTTGATCGATTCGACCGTCATGTCCGCCTCCTTGCGAGGGACCCGGTGCTTGGACCGGTCCCATCGGCATTTGGTTTCCTCAGCCCTGCTGCAGGGCCAGCTGCATGTCGCGGGCCCGGCGCTTTTCCTCGCGGAAGCCGATCCACCAGCCCAGCGTGGCCGCCACCGACACCACCGCCACCAGGAGGGTCGCCAGCGCGTTGATCTTCGGGTTCAGGCCCAGCCGCACCGAGGAAAAGATCTTCATCGGCAGCGTGGTCGAATCCGGCCCGGCGACGAAGCTCGAGATCACCACGTCGTCCAGCGACAGGGTGAAGGCCAGCAGCCAGCCCGACATCAGCGCCGGCATGATGATCGGCAGCGTGATCACGAAGAACACCTTCAGCCGGTTCGCGCCCAGGTCCATCGCCGCTTCTTCCAGCGACTTGTCCAGGTCCGCCAGCCGCGAGGACACCACCACCGTGACGAAGGCCATGGTGAAGGTGACGTGGGCGATCCAGATCGAGGTCATGCCCTTGGGGTTCATCTCCAGCGGCTGGAACAGGGTCACGAACATCAGCAGCAGGGACAGGCCGGTCACCACCTCGGGCATCACCAGCGGCGCGGTGATCAGTGCGCCGAACACGGTCTTGCCGCGGAAGGGCCGGAAGCGCGTCATCACCATCGCCGCCAGGGTGCCCAGCACCACCGCCGCGGTCGCGCTGAGGAAGGCGATCTTCAGGCTGACCCAGGCCGCGCTGAGCATGGAGTTGTCGTCCCACAGCGCGGCGTACCACTTCAGCGAGAAGCCGGTCCAGGTGGTGCCCAGCCGCGACTCGTTGAAGCTGAAGACCACCAGCAGCAGGATCGGCAGGTAGAGGAAGGCATAGCCGACCGCCAGCACCGCGCGCCCGCCCCAGCCGATGGTCGAGGCGCGGCTCATGCCAGCTTTCCTTCCAGCTCGCGCTGCTGGAAGCGGTGGAAGATGAGGATCGGCGCCATCAGCAACAGCAGCATCACGATCGCCACCGCCGAGGCCATCGGCCAGTTGCCGGCATTGAAGAACTGCGACCACAGCAGGCGGCCGATCATCAGCGTGTCCGGGCCGCCGAGCAGCTCGGGGATCACGAACTCGCCCACCGCCGGGATCATGACCAGCATGCAGCCGGCGATGATGCCGCTGCGCGACATCGGCAGGGTGATCCTGACGAAGGCCTTCCAGGGCCGCGCGCCGAGGTCGTAGGCGGCCTCGAGCAGGCGCAGGTCCAGCTTCACGAGGTTGGCGTACAGCGGCAGGATCATGAACGGCAGGTAGGCGTAGACGATGCCGATGTAGGCCGCGATCGGCGTGTTCATGAGGCGCAGCGGCTCGTCGATCACGCCGACCCATGCCAGGAAGCGGTTGAGCAGGCCGTTGGTCTGCAGGATGCCCATCCAGGCATAGATGCGGATCAGGAAGCTGATCCAGGACGGCAGCACCACCAGCATCAGCGCGACGTTGCGGGTGGTGCCCGGCAGGCGCGCGATGACGTAGGCCATCGGATAGCCGATCAGCAGGCATAGCAGGGTCGAAATGGCCGCGATCTTCAGCGAGCTGGCGTAGGCCTGCAGGTAGTGGGCATCGCGCAGCAGCTCGATGAAGTTGCTCAGGTTGAGCTTGAGCGTCACCGCCTCGTTCACCACCTCCACGATCGGGGTGTAGGGCGGGATGGCGATCGCCTGCGTCGAGAAGGCGATCTTGAGCACGATCAGGAAAGGCACCGCGAAGAACAGCAGCATCCACGCGTACGGGACGCCGATCACGGACCACCGGGGATGCGGCAACCAGCGCCGCCACGCGGGCCTGCGCGCGCTCACGCGGTCAGCACCACGCCGGCGTTGTCGTCCCAGGCCAGCCACACCGGGTCGTTCCAGGTGAAGCGCTCGCTGGCCCAGCGCTCGCTGTTGGCGAAGTGCGCCATCAGCTTCAGGCCGCTGGGCAGCTTCACGTGGTAGACCGAATGGCTGCCCAGGTAGGCGATGTCGTCGATCATGCCCTGGGCCTTGTTGCGTTCCTGCGCCGGCGGGTCCTTGCTGATGCGCACCTTCTCCGGCCGCAGCGCGAAGGCCACCTGCTGGCCCTCGAAGCCGCTGATGCCGTGGCCGATGAACACCGGGTCGGGCAGCAGCGGCGAGCGCACGGTGACGAAATCGGCGTGGTCCTGCTCGATCACGCCCTCGATGATGTTGACCGAACCGACGAACTCGGCGGCGAAGCGGCTGGTCGGCTGCTCGTAGATCTCGTCGGGCGTGCCGACCTGGCGGATCCGCCCGGCGTCCATCAGGGCGATGCGGTTGGCCATGGCCATCGCCTCCTCCTGGTCGTGGGTCACCACGACGCAAGTGACACCCAATTTTTCAATGATCGACACCAGCTCGAGTTGCATCTGCGAACGCAGCTTCTTGTCCAGTGCGCCCAGTGGCTCGTCGAGCAGCAGCAGCTTCGGCCGCGTCGCCACCGACCGCGCCAGCGCCACGCGCTGCTGCTGGCCGCCGGAGAGCTGGTGCGGCTTGCGCCTGGCGTACTTCGACATCTGCACCAGCGCCAGCATCTCCTCGACGCGCCTGGCGACCTCGGCTTTCGGCATCTTCTTCTGGGTGGGGCCGAAGGCCACGTTCTGCTCCACCGTCATGTGCGGGAACAGCGCGTAGCTCTGGAACATCATGTTCACCGCCTGGTCGTAGGGCGGGATGTCGTTCATCAGCTGGCCGTCGAGGATGATCTTGCCGGCCGTGGGCTTCTCGAAGCCGGCCAGGCAGCGCAGCAGCGTGGACTTGCCGCAGCCCGAGCCGCCCAGCAGGGCGAAGATCTCGCCCTTGCGGATGGACAGGCTGACGTCGTCCACCGCGACGAAACCGTCGAACTCCTTGCGGACCTCGACGATCCGCAGGTAGCCCTCATCTTCGGGGCGGCGCTCGACCGCCCGTGCCGGTGTGCTCATGCGACGCTGCCTCGCTCGGAAGGGCTTACTGGGTCTTCAGCTCGGTCCAGACGTCGTTGTACTTCTTCTTCACCTCGGCCGGCAGCACCGCCAGGCCGTAGAGCTTGGTGTCGATGGTTTCGCGGGTCGGCGAGATCATCGGGTCGTCGGTGACCGCCTTGTCGACCAGCGCCGTCGAGGCCGCGTTGGCGTTGGGGTAGGACACGTAGTTGGAGATCTCGGCGATGATGTCCGGGCGCATGATGAAGTTCAGGAACTTGTGCGCGTTGCCCGGGTGCTTGGCGGTCTTGGGGATCGCCATCATGTCGAACCACATCGCCGTGCCTTCCTTCGGGATGCTGTAGCCGATGTGGACCCCGTTGTTGGCTTCCTCGGCGCGGGCCTTGGCCTGGATGATGTCGCCCGACCAGCCGACCACCAGGCAGACGTTGCCGCTGGCCAGGGCCTCGATGTACTCGGAGGAATGGAAGTTGGTGATCGAGGGACGGATCTCCTCGAGCTTGGCCGCGGCCTTGTCGATCACCGCCGGGTCGAAGCTGTTGGGATCCTCGCCGATCGCGTGCAGGGTGGTCGGGATGATCTCCGAGGCCGCGTCCAGGAAGGTCACGCCGCAGCCCTTGAGCTTGGCCAGGTTCTCCGGCTTGAACACCAGGTCCCAGCTGTTGACGACGTCGGTGGTGCCGAAGGCTTCCTTGATCTTGTCGATGTTGTAGCCGATGCCGGTGGTGCCCCACAGGTAGGGGATGGCATGGGCATTGCCGGGATCGACGTCGGTGAGCTTGGCCATCAGGCCCGGGTCGAGGTTCTTCCAGTTCGGCAGCTGGGCGCGGTCGAGCTCGCGGTACGCGCCGGCCTTGATCTGGTTGCCGAGGAAGGACGAGGACGGCACCACGATGTCGTAGCCGGTGTCGCCGGCCAGCACCTTGGTCTCCAGGGTCTCGTTGCTGTCCATGACGTCGTAGGTGACCTTGATGCCGGTCTCGTCCTGGAACTTCTTGATGGTGTCGGGGGCGATGTAGTCCGACCAGTTGTAGACGTTGAGGACCTTCTCCTCTTCCTGCGGGGCGGCGGCGGCGACGCCGGCGGCGGGGGCCGCGGCCTCCTGCTTGTTGCAGGCCGCGACCAGCAGCGTGGCGACCAGGACGGTGAGCGTTCGAAGCTTCATGTCGGTGTCCTCCGGGGGTGTGTCGTTCGTGGGATCACAGCGGGTGCGGCAGGTATAAACCCTGGCCTGCCGGGCGGCAAGCCGGGGCCGGTCAGGCGGCGACGCGTCCGATGCCGAGGGTCTCGGCGGTCTGGTCCAGCGATTTCCAGGCCTTCTCGAACAGCTCGTCGACCTGGGCCCGGGTGATGATCAGCGGCGGCGAGAGCAGCATGGCGTCGTTGGTGGCGCGCAGGATCAGGCCGTTGCGCAGGGCGATGTCGCGGCACATCTGGCCGACCGCGCCGCGGTCGGGGAAGTACTCGCGGGAGGGCTTGCGCGGCACCAGCTCGAGCGCGCCGACCATGCCGCAGATGCGCGCCTCGCCGACGATCGGGTGCTCCCCGAGCTCGGCCCAGCGCTGCGCCAGGTAGGGCCCCGTATCGGTGCGGGCGGTGTCGACGATGCCCTCCTCCTGCAGCAGGCGGATGTTTTCCAGCGCCACCGCGGTGCAGACCGGATGGCCGGAATAGGTGTAGCCGTGCGCCAGCTCCCCGCCCCTCTCCGCCAGCACCTTCGAGATGCGGTCGTTGAACATCACCGCGCCCAGCGGGATGTAGCCGGACGTGATGCCCTTGGCCAGGGTCATCACGTCGGGTTGAATACCGAAATGCTCGGAGGCGAACCAGTGGCCGGTGCGGCCAAAGCCGCAGATGACCT
>CBININ010000140.1:0-6216 GCA_966250755.1 uncultured Gammaproteobacteria bacterium
GGCGGGTTGGCGGTCGCCTTAGCGGCGGCGGCCCCGGCTGGCGCGCCACCGAAACCCTAGGCAAAAAAAACGCCGCCTGGGGCGAGCAGGCGGCGTGGTCGTCGGCATCCCTGTCGACGCGTCGGGGGCAGGGCCTCCGGCGCAGGATCATCCTTGATCTGGGATCGACTCTAGGCCCCTGGGCCGCCGCCCTCCGTACGTTGTCACACACAGCCTCACCCGATTGCGGAAGCATTCAGTCCGCGCCCGCGGCACGGCATTGGCCGTTGTGTCGTCCCGTTTGCGTGGCCGGCGCGCCTTGGCAAGATTTACCCCACCCACGCCGGCCGGGAACGGGCCGCGGAGTCGCCCGCCACGCCCGTCACCGGCGATGGAGTGAAAAAAACTTCGAAAAAGCCGCCATTCAGGCTTGGCGACGGCGCTGACTTGGCCTACATTTCGCCTGCCTAGGGGAATTCCAGGGGAATTCCAGGTAACCCACCCACCGAAGAACCATCGGGACATCAAACATGAGCAAAACCAAGAAAGCTGCTGCCAAGAAGGCTCCGGCCAAGGCCGCCAAGCCGGCCGCCAACAAGCCGATCAAGGAAGCGCTGAGCAAGTCGGGCCTGGTGGCGCACCTGGCCGAGGCCAGCGGCGTGATCGCCCGCGACGTGCGCAACGTGCTGTCGGCCCTCGAGGGCGCCGTGGCCGCCTCGCTGAGCAAGAAGGGCGCCGGTTCCTTCACCCTGCCGGGCCTGCTGAAGATCACCGCCGTCAACGTGCCGGCCAAGCCGAAGCGCAAGGGCATCAACCCCTTCACCAAGGAAGAGCAGTGGTTCGCCGCCAAGCCGGCCTCCACCAAGGTCAAGGTCCGTCCGCTCAAGAAGCTCAAGGACGCCGCGGCCTGAGCCACGGTTCCCGCGTTGCACGAAAAAGGGCCTCGCATCGCGAGGCCCTTTTTCTTGCGCTGGCACGCCGCCGATCCGCGGCGCGCGCGGCACGCCTCAGTGGCGTTCGGTGCTGCGCTCGCGCTCGCGGCGGGCATCGTCGCGGCGCACTTCCTCTTCCTCGCCACCGGCCTGGTTCCAGCCCACGCCGGGCGGGAAGAAATCACTGGCCTTGAGGTCGCCGGGCTTCACTTCCTGCACGTCCTTCCGGTCCTGTTCGCGTTGCGTGTTCATGGGGAGACCTCCTCTGGGATGCGCTCGTTTTCCACGCGGACCACGTTCGCACCCGCGGCTTTAATTCACGCTGAAGCCGTCCTTGCGCCAGGCCGGCGGTGGCAAGGCGCCGTTCTGGATCAGCCGGTCGATCGCGTGCGCGGGCAGCGCCTCGCTGAAGAGGAAGCCCTGCAGTTCGTCGCAGTCCATGCCGGCCAGCAGGCGGGCCTGCTCCTCGGCGTCCACGCCCTCGGCGACCACGCTCAGGCCGAGCTGGTGGGCGAGGGTGACGATGGTGGAGACGATCGCGCGGTCGCTGTCGCGTCGCGGCATGCGAACGACGAACGCGCGGTCGATCTTGAGCGTGTCCAGCGGCAGTTTCGCCAGGTACAGCAAGGATGAGTAACCGGTGCCGAAGTCGTCGATCGCCACCCGCACGCCGAGCCGGCGCAGCTGCTCGAGCTTTTCGATGTTGGCGTCCAGCTCCGACATCAGCACGCTCTCGGTGATCTCCAGGTCCAGGCCGTGGTCGTCGGCGTCGACGTCGGCCAGGCCGCGGCGCACGCGGTCGAGGAAGTCGTCCTGGCGCAATTGCATCGGCGAGACGTTGACCGACACCCGCGGCGGGTTGGGCACCAGCTCGCGCCAGCGCCGGTAGTCCTCGAGCGCGCGCCGGATCGCCCACTCGCCGACGTCGTGGATCAGGCCCGATTCTTCCAGCAGCGGGATGATCCGGCGCGGCCCGACCAGGCCGTCGTCGGGATCGTCCCAGCGGATCAGCGCCTCCACCCCGCTCAGGGCGCCGGTGCCGGCGTCGTACTTGGGCTGGTAGTGCAGCACGAACTGCCGCTGCTCCAGCGCGGTGCGCAGCCGCGACTCCAGCATCAGGTTGGCCGCGACCTCGGCGTTCATTTGCGGCGCGTAGAACACGAAGTGCGCGGCCTCCGCCTTCGCCTGCTGCAGGGCGCGCTCGGCGTTGCGCAACAGGCGCTCGGCGTCCCCGCCGTCCTGCGGGTAGGCCGAGACGCCGGCGCGGGCGGCCACCCGCAGTTCCTGTCCCTCGAGCCGGAACGGGCGGCCGAAGCTGCGCTCGAACACGCGCTGGATGCGGTGCGCCAGTTCGGTCGAATCGCGCGAGCCGACCAGCACGAAGGCGAAATGGTCGCCGGCCAGTCGCGCCAGTACCGCCTTGGGTCCCAGCGCCTTGCGCAGGCGCGTGGCCACCCGCTGCAACAAGGCATCGCCGAAGCCGCGGCCGAACGTGTCGTTGATCTGGTGCAATCGCTGCACGTCCAGCTGCACCACCGACAGCAGCCCGGGCACGCCCGACGGGGAGCCGACCAGCGCGTCCACCCGCTGGATCAATTGCTGCCGGTTGGGCAGGCGCGTCAGCGCGTCGTGCTGCGCCAGGAAAGTCAGTTGGTCCGCCTGCAGGCCCGTGAGCCGGCGGATCGCATCCTGGTCGCGCTGGTGCTCGGCGCGCAGCCAGCGCAGCGACCGCCGCGCCTCGACCTCCTGCGACGCCTGCCGGGCCAGCACTTCCAGCGCGATCAGTTGTTCGTTGCTCAGCGAGCGCGGCACGCTGTCCATCACCGCCAGGGTGCCGAGCACCACGCCCTCGCGGTCGTGCAAGGGCAGGCCGGCGTAGAAGCGCACGCCCGCCGCGTCGTCCACCAGCGGCGCGTTGGCGAAGCGCGGATCGGCCCGCGCGTCGGCGACCACCAGCGGCTCGCGCTGCAGCATGGCCTGGGCGCACAGCGAGCCGTCGCGCGTCACCCGGTCGGGTTCGATACCCACCCGCGGCAGCAGGCGTTGCTGCTCGCCATCGGCGAGCGAGAGCGCGGCCATCGGCGCCGCGCACAGGCTGGCGGCCAACTGGACGATGCGCTCGAGTTCGGGTTGGGGCGCGGCCAGGCCGTCCGCCGGCCGCACGGATCCGCCGCTTCCCGGGGAGGGTTTCGAAGTCACGCGCGCAGGGTAATCGCGCCCGACGTGACCGCCCATGAATGGCGCCCGGCCCGCGGCCACCGCAACCGCCGCTTGCGCTGCCGGCGGCACGGGGCCGTGTGCGATCATGACGGTGGTTCCCCGCAGGCGTTGCGCCATGCCGTCCCTTGCCTTCCTTGGAAAGTACCGCGAGCAAGCCCTGCTGTTCGGCGGCGGCTTGCTGGCGGGCCTGTTGCTGTTCCTGGTCTGGTGGTCGCTGCAGCCCTCGCGCAAGGCGGCGGCGCCGACGGAAGCGGCCGCCACCCGCACCGACACCCGCGGGCCCGAGCGCCCGGCCGACGGCGTGCTCGGCGACATCGCCGGCGATTTCCAGCCCGGTGCGCGCGCGGTGGTGGACCTGCCGCCACAGGAGGACGCGACGGGCGACGAGGCGCCGCTCGACGGGGAGCCGGGCGACGCGCCCGATGCCGTGGACGCGCCCCCCAGCGACGAGCAGGCGATCGCCGGCGCCTTGCTGTCGCCCGAAGGTGGCGAAGGCCGGCCAACCCTGCAGACCTGGTACGTCGAGGTCGCACGCGGGCCCGGCGTGTCCGAGATCCTGGAGATCGATGCGCCGAGCGCCGACCAGGCGCTGGTGGTCCTGCGCGATTTCCGCGGCAACCCGCGCGTGCTGCGCGGGCCCAGCCCGCAACCCTTCCCCTAGCGCCACGCGCGCCACGGTCAGGGACGACCGCCCGCATGCGCCGCTTCGTACAGGCCCTCTCCGAGCCCGGCGCCGCCTGGCCCGCGCGCGTCGGCGAGGCGCTCGCGCAGCTGCCTTCGCACTACAACCTGTCGAAGGGAAGCTTCGCCGGCGTGGTGCTGGTGCAGGCCGGGCGCTGGCTGGTCGGCAGCATGAGCTGGGGACTGGTGCCGTCGTGGGAGCCCGCGCCGAGCACGCGCTACAGCACCCAGACCGCGCGCCTGGAGCGCGCGCCGCGCAGCCGGCTGTATCGTCGCGCCTGGGCGCAACGTCGCTGCGTGGTGCCGATGACCGGCTACTACAAATGGGATCGCGAATCGCGGCCGCGGCAGCCGTACTTCATCCAGGCCGCCAGCGGCGAGGCGCTGGTGGCCGCCGGCCTGTGGTCCCTATGGGGCGAGGAAGCGGGCACGCCGTTCTGGAGCTTCGCCCTGCTCACCCGCGAGAACGCCGCGATTCCAGCGCCGCTCGTGCCCGACGGTCCCTGCTTGCTGCCGGTCGCGCGGATCGAGGACTGGCTGCTCGGCGACCCGCGCCGCGGGCAATCGCTGTTGCTGCGCGCGCCACAGCCACGGCTGGAAGCCTGGCCGGTGTCGCGGCGCGTGGCCGATCGCAAGCTCGACGACTACACCTTGCTCGAGCCGGTGGCCGCTGGCGAGGAATTCGATCGCATCCTGTCACCGGAGGACTTCGATCCCGATCGGGACGAGGACCTCGACGAGGAAGCCTAGGCGTCGGGGCGCGAGGACGGATCGTCGAGGCGCAACAGCCGCGCGCCGGCGCCGTCCTCGAGCAGGTAGATCTCGCCACGCGGGCCCTGCGCGATCGCACGCATCCGCCGTTCCAGCGGGTAGCGCGCCAACTCGCGGGCGCGGTCGCCGTCCAGGCCGATGCGCACCAGGGCCTGCGACTTCAGGCCAGGCACCAGCGCATTGCCCTTCCAGTCCGGGAACTCGTCGCCGGAATAGATGAGCAGGCCAGCCGGGGCGATCACCGGCGTCCACGCCAGCTTCGGCGCTTCGAAGCGCGGTGCGGTGGCGTGGCGCGGAATGTCGCGCCCGTCGTAGTGCTCGCCCTCGGAGACCCGCGGCCAGCCGTAGTTGCGGCCGCGCAGGATCAGGTTGAGCTCGTCGCCGCCGGCCGGGCCCATCTCGATCTCCCACAGGCGATCCCGCGCATCGAAGGCGATGCCCAGCGGATTGCGGTGACCCAGCGTCCACACCTGCGCGGCCACGCCGCCCTGCGCCTCGAAGGGATTGTCCGCGGGCACGCTGCCGTCGTCGCGCAGCCGCAGGACCTTGCCCAGGTTCTGCGCCATGTCCTGGGCCGGGTCGAATTTCTGCCGCTCGCCGGAACTGATGAACAGGAAACCGTCGCGATCGAAGGCCAGGCGATGGCCGTAATGGCCGCCGCCCGACACCTTCGGCTGCTGGCGCCAGATCACTCGAAGGTCCGCGAGTCGGCCGCCGTCGCCGCCGCGCACCAACCGGCCGCGCGCCACCGCGGCGCCGCGCGTGCCGTGCTCGCCCGCTTCGGCATAGCTCAGGTATACCCAGCCGTTGTCGGCGAAGCGCGGATGCAGCACCACGTCGCCGAGTCCGCCCTGGCCGCCGTAGGACACCGCCGGCACGCCGCTCACTTCGCCCACCGCGCCGCCCGGCGCCAGCAGCCGGAGTCGTCCGCGCTTCTCGGTGACCAGCCAAGCGCCATCGGGCAGGCGCGCGAGTGCCCAGGGCTCGTCGAAGCTGGCCAGCTCGGTGATGGCGAAGGGTGCCGATGCCGGTGATGCCACCGCCCGCGGACTCGCGCCCACGGGCATCGCGGAACCGGCGTCGCCGCCGCAGCCGGCGAGCAGCAGGCCGGCCAGCGAAATCAGCAGGACATGTCGCATTGGGTCGATCCTCTTGTCCGGGGCCGGGCGGACACCCATAGTGGGTCAGACCCCGGTGAAGGAAAAGCGTTCATGGCCACGTTCGACCTCAGCCCCCCGAGCCCGGCGCAGCGCGCCCAACTGGAAGCCGGCCTGTCGGTCGACGAGCGCCGGGTGCTGCTCGAGCATGGCACCGAGCGCGCCTTCTGCGGCGTCTTCCTCGACAACAAGCTCGACGGCGTCTACGGCTGCCGGCTCTGCGGCCTGCCGCTGTTCCGCTCCGACGCGAAGTTCGATTCGGGCACCGGCTGGCCGAGTTTCTTCCGGCCCTACGACGACGCGCACGTCGCGCAGCATCGCGACACCAGCTACGGCATGGTGCGCACGGAAATCGTCTGCGCGCGCTGCGGCTCGCACCTGGGCCACGTCTTCCCCGACGGTCCGCCACCGACCCACGAGCGCCACTGCCTGAATTCGGTGTCGCTGTCCTTCACCGAAGCCGGGCAAGCGTTGCC
>CBININ010000141.1:0-6112 GCA_966250755.1 uncultured Gammaproteobacteria bacterium
CCCAGGATCACGCCCTTGCCGCCGTGGATGTCCATGGCGTGGCTGGCCAGTTCGCGCGCCATCTCGGTGCAGTGGTATTTCGCGATCGCACTCGGCACCGCCGGCTTCTCGCCGCGGTCCACCGCCGCCGCCGTGGCCTGCGCCAGCGCGCTGCAGGCGTAGGCGTTGCCGGCGATGCGCGCCAGCGCCTCCTCCACCCCCTCGAAGCGGCCGATGGACAGGCCGAACTGCTTGCGGATGCGCGCGTAGGCGCCGGTGACCACCGCGCCGATCTTGGACGCACCGCTGGACGTCGAGGGCAGGGTGATCGAGCGGCCGATGCTCAGGCACTCGACCAGCATGCGCCAGCCGTGGCCGACGTAATCCTCGCCGCCGATCATCTGCGAGAGCGGCACGAACACGTCGCGGCCGTGGATCGGGCCGTTCTGGAACGGGCAGTTGAGCGGGAAGTGGCGGCGTCCGATCTCCATGCCCGCCGTGTTGCGAGGAACGAGCGCAAGAGTAATGCCGCGGTCCTTGACGTCGCCGAGCAGGCCGTCCGGGTCGTACAGCCGGAAGGCGATGCCAATGAGCGTCGCCACCGGCGCCAGCGTGATGTAGCGCTTCTCGAAGTTCATCCGCACGCCGACCACGCGCGCGCCGTTCCATTCCCCCTCGCAGACGATGCCGTAGTCGGGGATCGAGGTTGCGTCGGAACCCGCGGTCGGGCCGGTCAGGCCGAAGCAGGGGATCTCGCGGCCGTCGGCCAGGCGCGGCAGGTAATAGGCCTTTTGTTCCTCGGTGCCGTAGTGCGCGAGCAATTCGCCCGGGCCGAGCGAGTTCGGCACGCCAACGGTGGACGAGAGCGTCGCCGACACCGAGGCCAGCTTCTGGATCACCCGCGAGTGCGCGTAGGCCGAGAAGCCCAGGCCGCCGTACTGCTTGCCGATGATCATGCCGAAGAACTTGTTGCGCTTCAGGTACTCCCATACCTCCGGCGGCAGGTCGGCGCGCACGTGCGTGACCTCCCAGTCGTTGGTCATGCGGCAGACTTCCTCGCATGGGCCGTCGAGGAAGGCCTGCTCCTCGGCGGTGAGCACCGGCTTGGGCTGCGACAGCAGCATCTCCCACTTCGGCATGCCCGAGAACAGCTCGCCCTCGAAGCCGACCGTGCCCGCTTCCAGCGCGATCTTCTCGGTCGGCGAGAGCGGCGGCAGGATGCGGCTGTAGAAGCGCAGCAGCGGCGCGGTGATCGCGCGCTGGCGGAACGGCGTGATGAGCAGGGGCAGGGTGAACAGCGCCAGCAGCGCACCGGCGATTACCGTGGCGGTGAGGTTGGCGCCGGCCAGCGCCAGCGCCACCAGCACGCTGGCGGCCAGGGCGGCGAACACCGCCAGGCGGAAGCGATGGTAGGCGGCGATGCCGGCGACCACGATCAGGGCGAGGAAGGGCAGCAGCAGGCTCATGGCGCGTCTCGTCGTTGTCGATGTGCGGAATGGAGGGCCGGGGCGGCTGGCGTCGCCGCGACGGTCGGGGAAGATAGTGCGCCCAAAAATCCGAGCACGCTGTCGGTGAAGCCGTCGTTGTCGTCGCCGGCCAGCATGTGCGTGGCCTCGGGCAGGCGCACGTGGGTGGCCTGCGGGACCAGCTCCAGGAAGTGCGCGACGGTGCGGTCGGAGACCAGGTCGCTGCGGCCGCCGCTGACCAGCAGCACCGGCACCCGCACGGCGCGCGCCGCCTCCTCGATTTCAGTCTGCAACGCCATGCTGCCGGCGACGAACTCGTCGAGCATGCGCAGGTCCCAGTGCCAGCGCAGGCGGCCGTCGGCGTCGGGTCGCAGCAAGGGCTCGAGTTGTTCGCGACTCTTGCGGCCGGGGCGGTGCGGCAGGTAGGCGGCGATCTCGTCGGCCGCGTGGGCGTGGTCGCTGAAGCCGTCCGGATGCGCACGCAGGAAGGCTTCGATGCGCTGCATGCCCGCCTGTTCCCAGCGCGGCGTCACGTCCACCAGCACGAGGGCCGAGAAGCAGTTGCGGCGCGCCTGCGCCATCAGCCCGCAGAGCCCGCCCATCGAGGCGCCCACCAGCACCGGCGGGGGGCCGAGCGTGGCGGCTGCGCGGGACAGGTCGTCCACGAACTGCGCCCCCTCATATAGAAGCCCATCCGGATTGCGATCCGAGGCCCCGTGGCCGCGAGCGTCCATGGCCAGGCTGCCGAAGCCGGACCGGGCCAGCCGGCCTTGGGTGCCGGCCCAACTGTGGCGGGTCTGGCCGAAGCCATGCGCCAACAGGACCTGCATCCCCGCCCGCTCGAGCCGCTCGCCGCGCAGGACCAGGCCATCGGCGGCCTGCAGGGCGATCGGGCGCAAGGCGTCGGCGGCAAGAAGCTCCATACGGCCCAGTATGTTTTCCTGCCGGCAGGCTGTCAATACCGGAAGGTATGGTGCATCATGGCTTCGCAATCGCCGTTCAGGCATGAAGTTAAACTCCAAGGCATGGCCGCCATCGACAACAAACCCGACAAGAGCCGGCTCAGCGCCGAAGACTGGGCGGTCGCCGCCCTGGACGTGATCGCCGAACAGGGGCTGGCCGCGGTGGCGGTCGAACCGCTGGCCCGCCGGCTGGGCGTGACCAAGGGCAGCTTCTACTGGCACTTCCCGTCGCGCGAGGCCCTGCTGGTGGCCGCGCTCGAGCGCTGGGAGAAGACCGAACAGGAAACCGTGTTCGGCAAGATGGAAGCGGTGTCCGACCCGCGCGTGCGGCTGCGCGAATTGTTCCAGCTGGTCGCGCACGAGCCGACCACGCACATCATCTATTCGGAGTTGCTCAAGGCGCTCGACCATCCGGTGGTCAAGCCGGTGCTCGGCCGGGTGTCGGCGCGACGCCTGGACTACCTCGCCGCGAGCTTCCGCCAGGCCGGCATGCCGCGGCTCGACGCCCAGAATCGCGCGCGGCTCGCCTACGCCGCCTATGTAGGATTCCTCCAACTGTCGCTGCAATTGGGTCAACCGCGGCTGCACCACGATGAATTCGAGGCTTACGTCAGCCACGTCGCGGCGACGCTGATTCCCGAGTGAGCGGTTAGAATCCCCGGCATTGCGCGCAGCGCGCGCCGCCGATCTTTCCACTTCCGCAGGTCCCGACGATGTCAAGCAATCTCGCCGCGCTCGAACGATGGGTCGAATCCGTCGCCGCCCTCACCCAGCCGGCGAAGATCCACTGGTGCGACGGCTCCGAGGCCGAGAACGCGAGCCTGGTCGAGCGCATGCTGGAAACCGGCGACCTGGTGAAGCTCAACGAGCAAACGCATCCGGACTGCTACCTGCACCGCTCCAGCCCGTCCGACGTGGCGCGCGTCGAGCACCTGACCTTCGTCTGCACGCCCCGGCGCGAGGACGCCGGCCCGAACAACCACTGGCTGTCGCCGGAGGAAGGCCACGCGCGGATGGAGTCGCTCTACCAGGGCTGCATGCGCGGGCGCACGATGTACGTGGTGCCCTATTGCATGGGGCCGATCGATTCGCCGCTCGCCCGCTGCGGCGTCGAGATCACCGACAGCCCGTACGTGGTGGCGAACATGCGCGTCATGACGCGCATGGGTCGCGCGGCGCTCGATCGCATCGAGCGCGAGGGAACCTTCGTGAAAGGCCTGCACTCGATCGGCGAACTCGACCCCGAGCGTCGCTTCATCATGCATTTCCCCGAAGAACTCACCATCAAGAGCTACGGCTCGGGCTACGGCGGCAACGCGCTGCTCGGCAAGAAGTGCCATGCCCTGCGCATCGCCAGCTGGCAGGCTCGCCAGGAAGGCTGGCTGGCCGAGCACATGCTGATCGTCGGCATCGAGACGCCGCAGGGCGACACCCATTACGTCGCCGCGGCCTTCCCGAGCGCCTGCGGCAAGACCAACCTCGCCATGCTGATCCCGCCGGAAGGCTATCGCCGCGACGGCTGGAAGGTGTGGACGGTGGGCGACGACATCTGCTGGATGCGCCCGGGCGCCGACGGCCGCCTGTACGCGATCAATCCCGAAGCGGGCTATTTCGGCGTGGCGCCGGGCACCAGCGCCAAGACCAATCCCAATGCACTCGCGATGCTGCAGCGCGATGCCATCTTCACCAATGTCGCCGTCACGCAGGACAACCAGCCCTGGTGGGAAGGCCTGCCGGAGGGCAAGCCCGTGCTCGACTGGCAGGGCCGTCCGTACGAGGCGGGCAAGGGCCCGGCGGCGCATCCCAATTCGCGCTTCACCGTGTCGGCGCGGCACTGCCCGAGCTACACCGAGCGCGCCGAGGACCCGCAGGGCGTGCCGCTGTCGGCGATCGTGTTCGGCGGCCGCCGCGAGTCGCTGGTGCCGCTGGTGTTCGAGGCCCGCGACTGGGCGCACGGTGTGCTGGTCGGCGCCAGCATGGCGTCCGAGACGACCGCCGCCGCCACCGGCGCGGTCGGCGTGGTGCGCCGCGACCCGATGGCGATGCAGCCTTTCGCCGGCTACAACTTCGCCGACTACTTCGCGCACTGGCTCTCGTTCGAGGAGCGCGCCGACAAGCTGCCGCGCATCTTCCACGTCAACTGGTTCCGCAAGGGCGAGGACGGCAAGTTCCTGTGGCCGGGCTTCGGCGACAACCTGCGGGTGATCGAGTGGATGATCCGCCGCGTCGAGGGTCGCGCCGACGCGGTCGAGACCGCGATCGGGCACCTGCCGCGCAGCGCCGACCTCAATACCGACGGCCTCGACATGGCCCCCGGCGCCCTCGAGCAGCTGCTGGCGGTGGACGAAGCGGGCTGGCGCCGCGAGCTCGACGCCGTGGGTGCCTACCTGGAGGGCTACGGCGAGCGTACGCCGCGCCGCCTCCTGGAAGAGCGGCAGCGGATCGCGCGCGGCCTCGGCTGAGGGGCGACTCCCCAGGGCTTCGGCGCCGGCATGGAGCCCGGCGGGGGCGGGCTCACGGCTCCTCCCGCGCCGGCTAGAAGCGGGCCGGGCAGGCCGGACGACACCCCTCCCGGCGCCCTGAGCAAGGCCTGAACGGCCTGCCACCGATTAACCGGCCAAAAACGTGCCGCGGGGCTTGTTAAGGATTTGTTTCGTGGTCTATAGTCGGGGGGTCAGGCCACTTCAGGCCGGACCTAGCTATCCATCCTACGTCCCAAATGGGGGTTTCACATGGCTTTCAATTCTCCTGCCAAGGGCCTGAAGCGGAGCGCGCTCGCCGTCGCTCTGGGTCTGTGCTTCGCCGGCGGTGTCCAGGCCCAGAGCACCACGGGCAGCATCTACGGCACCGTGCCCGCGGGCACCACCGTGACCGTGCAGAACGCGAGCGGTCTGTCGCGTACGGCCACGGCTGACGCCAGCGGCCGCGTCAACATCACCTCGCTGCCGGTCGGCGTCTACACCGTGACGATCAACGGCCAGGCCCGCACCGTGACGGTTCGCGCCGGCGCCGGTACCGACGTCACCGCCTCCACGGGCACCACCACCACCCTCGGTGAGGTCAACGTGGTCGCCGCGGCCGCCCCGCTGATCGACATCACCGCGACCGACACCCGCAGCGTCGTCACCTCCGAGCAGATCAACCGCCTCCCGCTGGCCCGTTCGGCCGAAGCGATCGCGCTGCTGGCCCCGGGCGCCGTGCAGGGCGCGGCCGGCTTCTTCGGCGGCCTGGTGTCCTTCGGTGGCGCCGGCGTGTCCGAGAACGCCTATTACGTCAACGGCTACTTCACCGGTGAGCCGCTGTCGAACCTGGGTGGCTTCAGCCTGCCCTTCGGCTCGATCGAGCAGCAGGAAACCTTCATCGGCGGCTACAGCGCCAAGTACGGCCGTTCCGACGGCGGCGTGATCAACCAGATCGGCAAGCGCGGCACCAACGAGTGGCACTTCGGCGGCCAGGTCTCCTTCTCGCCCAAGAGCCTGCGCGGCGAGCAGGTCGACCGGATCTACCCGAACCTCGACTTCTCGGAAGCCAACTCGAACCCGAACCTGCCGATGACCTGCGAGACCGACGGCCTCGGTGCCAACGGCCTGCCGATCGGCCCGGGCAATCCGGCCGACGAGAACGAGCTGTGCCAGTACGCGTACGCGGATGAGGACGTCCCGGGCACGCTGTTCTCGCGTGGCGCGGACTCGACCTCCTGGTCGC
>CBININ010000142.1:0-6097 GCA_966250755.1 uncultured Gammaproteobacteria bacterium
TTCAAGATGGCCAACCGCGATTACCTGCGGTGGTCGCAGGCGATGGGCTTCATCCCCAACGACCAGCCGATCGTGCTGCAGCTGTACTCGGAGACCCTGCAGAAATTCCGGCTCGCTGCCCAGGGTCACGGCGCGGTGCAGCCACCGGACGAACACCGCGAGCGCATCGCCACCTACTTCGACCCGCTGCCGATCTGGTACGAGCCCTTCGAGGGCGCGCAACTCGACCTGGCGCAGTACCCGCTGTCGGCGGTGACGCAGCGGCCGGCCTTCATGTACCACGCCTGGGGCTCGCAGAATGCCTGGCTGCGGCAGATCGCCGCGCGCAACTGGCTCTACCTGCATCCCGACACCGCCGCCGCGCACGGCCTGGGCGACGGCGACTGGGCGCACCTGGACTCGCACCACGGCCGCATCACCGTGCCGGTGCGGCTGGCCGGCAACGTGCAGCCCGACACCGTCTGGACCTGGAACGCGATCGGCAAGCGCCGCGGCGCCTGGCGGCTGGCCAAGGACGCGCCGGAAGGCCGCGAGGGCTTCCTGCTCAACCACCTGATCTCCGACCGCACGCCGCGTGATGACGCGGCCAACGCCGATCCGGTGACGGGACAGGCGGCGTGGTTCGACCTGCGCGTGCGGCTGACGAAGGCCGATGCGCAAACGGTGAGCGAACCGCAGTTCGCGCCGCTGCCCTTCGCCGAGGCCAGCGAGGCGCCGCTGCGCTACGGCGCCGACCTTCGGGGCAAGCGATGAGCCCGGAGGCCTGGCTCACGCTGGCGGTGACCTTCGGCGCGGTCACGCTCTTCGTCAGCGAGAAGCTGGCCATGGACGTGGTGGCGATGCTGGTGCTGGCCAGCCTGCTGCTGCTCGGGCTGGTGACGCCGGACGAGGCGCTGTCGGGCTTCAGCAACGAGGCCACGATCACCGTGGCGGCGATGTTCGTGCTCAGCGCCGGGCTGGCGCACACCGGCGCGCTGCGTGGCATCGGCCGGATGTTCGCGCGGGTGCGCTCGCGCTGGCTGTTCGTGCTGCTGCTGATCGGTACCGCCGGCGGCATCTCGGCCTTCATCAACAACACCGCGGTCGTGGCCGTGTTCCTGCCCATGGTGCTGGCGGCCTGCGCGCACAACCGGCAATCGCCCTCGCAGGTGCTGATCCCGCTGTCCTACGCGACGCAGATGGGCGGCGTGTGCACGCTGATCGGCACCTCCACCAACCTGGTGGTGAACTCGGTGGCCAAGAACCTCGGGCATCCCGGCTTCGGCCTGTTCGACTTCACCGGGCTGGGGCTGATCACCATGGCGGCCGGCCTGGCCTACGTGGCGATCGCCGGTCGCTGGCTGTTGCCGAACCATCCGCCCGCGCCGCTGGCCGATGCCTGGCAACTGGCCAAGTACGTGACCGAGCTGCGGGTGATGCCGGGCTCGCCGCTCATCGGCCGCAGCATCGCCAACGCCCGCCTCGCCGACAAGCACGCGATCCACGTGCTCGAGCTGATTCGCGACGGCGAGCCGGTATGGGCCACGGCGGCGGAGTCGCTGCGCGAGGGCGACCTGCTGCTGGTGCGCGGCGAGTGGGAGAAGCTGGCCGCGTTGCGCGACAAGCTCAAGCTGGAGCCGCGGCCCGAGTTCCGCTTCGGCGAGGCGCATTCCGGCACGGCCGCCGATCCGCGCGGTCGACGCCTGGTCGAGGTGATGGTCGCGCCGGGTTCGCGCCTGGGCGGCCGCACGCTGGACGCGCTCGACTTCCCGCGCCAGCACGAGGCCTCGGTGCTGGCGATCCACCGCCGCGGCGAGGTGCTGCGCGAGCGCGTGCGCGACGTCAGCCTGACCGTCGGCGACGTGCTGCTGATGCTGGTGCCGAAGGAAGAACTCAACCTGCTGCGCGGCGACGAACACCTGGTGGTGCTCAACGAGCGCGAGGATCCACATGCGCCGCGCGGGCGCGCGTGGCTGGCGCTGGGCATCGTGGCGGCGGTGATCGCGTCCGCCGGCCTCGGACTGCTCCCGATCGTGGCCGCCGCGATCCTCGGCGGTATCGCGCTGGTGGCGACCCGCTGCATCGGCAACGAGCAGGCCTATCAGGCGGTGGACTGGCGCGTCGTCGTGATGCTGGCCGGCGTGCTGCCCCTGGGCATCGCGATGCAGAAGTCGGGGCTGGCGCAAAGCGCGGCCGACGTGGCGGTGTCGGCGGTCGGCGACCTCGGCCCGATCGCGGTGCTGGCGGCGATCTACTTCCTCACCGCCCTGCTGACCGAGTTCATGAGCAACAATGCCGCGGCGGTGCTGGTGACGCCGATCGCCTACACGACCGCGGTGTCGCTGGACGTGAGCACCACGCCCTTCATCGTCGCGGTGCTGTTCGCCGCCTCCACCAGTTTCTCCACGCCGGTCGGGTACCAGACCAACATGATGGTGTACAACGCCGGCAACTACCGCTTCACCGACTTCCTGCGCATGGGCCTGCCGCTGAACCTGATGTTCTGGGTGCTGGCCGTGCTGCTGATCCCGCGCTTCTTCCCGTTCTCGCCATGACCACGCTGCCGCCGCCCACCGCGAAGAAACTCGGCCTGGTGATCGACCTGGACACCTGCGTGGGCTGCCATGCCTGCGCGGTGGCCTGCAAGGAATGGAATGCCGCCGGCATCGCCGGCCCGCTCACGGACGAGCAACCCTACGGCGCGCAGCCGAGCGGCGTGTGGTTCAACCGCGTGCACAGCTACGAGCTCGAGGCGCTGGAAGGCCTGGACGATCGCGCGCCGCAGCCGGCGATGACCCTGCACTTCCCGCGCTCCTGCCTGCATTGCGAGACCCCGGCCTGCGTCACCGTGTGCCCGACCGGCGCCTCGTACAAGCGCGCCGAGGACGGCATCGTGCTGGTGGACGAGGACAAGTGCATCGGCTGCAAGCTGTGCAGCTGGGCCTGCCCCTACGGCGCCCGCGAGTACAGCGAGGTCGAGGGCGTGATGAAGAAGTGCACGCTGTGCGTGGACCGCATCTACAACGAGACCATCCCGGAAGTGTCGCGCCAGCCGGCCTGCGTGCAGGCCTGCCCGACGCGCGCGCGGCATTTCGGCGACCTCGGCGATCCGGAGTCGGCGGTGTCGTTGCTGGTGGCGGCGCGCGACGGCGTCGCGCTGATGCCGGAACTGGGCTACGCGCCGGTCAACCGCTACCTGCCGCCGCGGCCGCGGCGCGCGGGTGGCGTGGCGGCCGCGGCCGAAGCGGTGGCCGAGGAAACGTTCGACGCGACCCAACTCAATCCCCTGCTGCGCTGGCTCGACCGCGCCCTCAGCCGCTGATGCATCCGTCCTTCTCCGTCGTCTTCTTCACCGCCTGCTCCGGCGCCGGCTACGGGTTGTGGCTGTGGCTCGGCTTGCTCGTGGCCTTCGGCCAGGCGCCACGGCCGATGCCGGCGCTGGCCGCGCTGCTGGTCGGCTTCGTGCTGGTGACGGCGGGGCTGCTGTCCTCCACCGCGCACCTGGGCAAGCCGCTGCGCGCCTGGCGCGCCTTCAGCCAGTGGCGCACGTCCTGGCTCTCGCGCGAGGGCATCGCCGCGCTGGCCACCTACCTGCCGATGCTGTGGCTGGCCTGGGACTGGTGGAACGGCGCACCCGCGCCCCGCGCCGCCGGCATGTTGCTCGCGCTCGGTGCGCTGGCCACCGTGGTCTGCACGGCGATGATCTACGCCTCGCTCAAGCCCATTCCGGCCTGGCGGCACCCGCTGGTGCTGCCGACCTACCTGGTGTTCGCGCTGCACACCGGCCTGCTCGCCGGCGCGGCGACGCTGGCGCTCGCCGGCGCGGAGGCGGGCAACATGGCGGGCCTGCTGGCGATCGTGTTCGCCTTCCTGCTGTGGCGGCTGAAGCGCCTCACCTGGCAATGGATCGACACCGGCGGAATGCCGGTCACGCGCAACTCGGCACTCGGTCTGCCGGCGGATCGCACGGTGCGCGTGTTCGAGCGCCCGCACACCGAGGCCAACTACCTGACCAGGGAGATGGGCTTCGTGCTGGCGCGCAAGCACGCGCGCGCGCTGCGCGTCGCCGCGCTGCTGCTGTTCGCACTGGTGCCCGCGTTGCTCGCGCTGCCGGTGTGGCTGCTCCCGCACCTGGACACGGCGCCGTGGCTGCTGGCCGCCGCGGTGTCGGCGCTGGGCGGCGCCTTCGTCGAGCGCTGGCTGTTCTTCGCCCAGGCGCGGCACCTGGTGACGCTGTACTACTGATTCACTCGGGCAGCCCGAGCAGGCGTCCGGCGCCCTTGACCTTCAGCTCCGCGGCGACGAGGCGGCCGAGGCCTTCGGGGTCCGTCGCGCGCCCCACTTCGCTCGCGCGCACGCACTCACCGGTGTCGGCCGCGCCGACCAGGCCTTCCAGCGAGAGCACCCCGCCGTCGAGCGTGGCGTAGGCCGCGATCGGCACCGTGCAGCTGCCGTGCAGGCGGCGATTCATCTCGCGCTCGGCCAGCACGCAGGTGCGGGTCGGCGCGTGGTCGAGCGCCGACAGCAAACGGATGACGCCGGCATCGCCCTCGCGGCATTCGATCGCGATCGCGCCCTGCGCCACCGCCGGCAGCCAGTTCGGCGCATCGAGGCGGTGGCGGATGCGCGAGGACAGTCCGAGGCGTTCCAGGCCGGCGCAGGCCAGGATGATGGCGTCGTACTCGCCGGCCGACAGCTTGGCCAGGCGGGTGTTGACGTTGCCGCGCAGGTCCAGCAGCTGCAGGTCCTTGCGGCGCGCGCGCAACTGCGCCTGGCGACGCAGCGACGACGTGCCGACCCTGGCGCCCTTCGGCAGCATGTCGATGTGCGCGTAGCGGTCGGAGACGAAGGCGTCGAAGGCATCGGCGCGCTCCAGGATGGCGGCGAGCGTGAACGGCCCGTCCAGCGCCATCGGCACGTCCTTGAGCGAATGCACGGCGGCGTCGGCGCGGCCTTCCAGCATCGCCACTTCCAGTTCCTTGAGGAACAGGCCCTTGCCGCCGATCTCGGCCAACGGGCGGTCGAGGATGCGGTCGCCGCGGGTGGTCATCGGCACCAGCTGCACGTCCAGCCCGGGGTGCGCGGCGCGCAGCCGTGCGGCCACGTGTTCGGTCTGCCACAGCGCCAGGGCGCTCTGGCGGGTGGCGAGTCGGATCGTCTGCGGGGCGGTGGTCATGCCGGCATTATCGCGCATCGCCATCCCATCGGCGCTCGAGGCCATGGCCACGCGGGCTCAGAGGTGCCGCAGCCGCTCGCGCAGGGCCGGCACGCAGCGCCGGCTGACCTCCAGCGGCGCCTTGCCGTGGCGCAGGATCGCCTGCACCTGGCCGTCGGGCGCGCGCCGCAGCTCGAGGAACTCGTCGTTGGCCACCAGGCAGTTGCGATGGATGCGCAGGAAACGCTCGGCGAACTCGGTCTCCAGCGACTTGAGCGATTCCTCGATCAGGTCCTCGCCGCGGGCGTGGTGCACCAGCACGTATTTCTCTTCCGCCAGCAGGTAGTGCACGTCCTCGATCGGGATCAGGCGCAGGCTGCCGCGCATGCGCGCCGACAGGTGGGTGCGCTGGCGCGGCCGTTCGCCCTCGCCCGCGGCCGCCGCATCGGCGGCCTGCGGCGCCAGTCCGCGGCCACGGCGCGCGCGCTCCAGCGCCTCGAACAGGCGCTCCTGTCGCACCGGCTTGACCAGGTAATCCACCGCCGCGGCTTCGAAGGCGGCCAGCGCGTGTTCGTCGTAGGCGGTGCAGAAGATCACCGCCGGCGCATGCTCGGCGCGCGCGAGGTGGCGCGCAGCCTCCAGCCCGTCCATCACCGGCATGGCGATGTCCATCAGCACCGCGTCCACGCCCAGGGCCTCGGCGCGCTCGACCGCCTCGCGGCCGGTGCCGGCCTCGCCGGCCACCGCCACGTCCGCGCGCCCGGCGAGCATGCCGGCCAGCCGGCGGCGCGCCAGCGGCTCGTCGTCGACGACCAGTACCTTCATGGCAGGGGCAGCTCGATCCGGCACGTGTATCCCTTGTCATCGTGGCGCCGCACCATCAGCGCGCCCGCGCCGAAATGATAGGCCAGGCGCTGCGCGATCGAATCCTGCGCATGGCGGTTGCCGGTGTCGCCGCCGGGC
>CBININ010000143.1:0-6035 GCA_966250755.1 uncultured Gammaproteobacteria bacterium
AGCGGCCGCAGGGCCTCGCGGTCGCGGACGAGGTCGAAGCCGTGGTCCGAGGTCAGTTGCGCGTCGGCGTCGGGGACCAGGGTCACCTGTTGCGGCCGCGTCGCTTCCACCAAGGCGAGCAGGCCGGGGTAGTCGCCGCGTGGCGGGGCGAACGGATTGCCCTCGATGTTGAACTCGGCACGGCCGCGGGCCAGCGCCGCCAGCTCGTGCACGTCGGCGGGGCGGATATGGCGCTGGTCGGGGCGCGGATGCACGGTCAGGCCGCCGGCGCCCGCCGCCAGCACCGCCTCGGCGGCCGCCGCCACGCTCGGCTCGCGGCCGCCGCGAGAGTTGCGCAGGACCGCCACTTTGTTCACATTGACGCTCAATACGGTCATGGGGAGTGACTCGTTGGACCTTCCAGGGACCGCCGCAACCCGCGGCGAGATGGGCTGGACCGCACAGTACCGCGCGCCGGCGCCGGCGCATACTCCGGCCATGTTCCGTCTTCGCCACCCGCGCGCCCTGCTGGCCGGGCTGTGCCTGTTGCTGGCCGGTCTCTCGCTGGCCGGCACCGTGCTGGCGGAAACCCTGCGCGGCACGCCGCTGCTGCGCCGCTACCTGCCCGAGGATTACAACGCCACGCCGCAGCACTGGGCGGTGGCGACCGCGCGCGACGGCCGCCTCTACGTCGGCAACGGCGAGGGCGTGCTGCGCTACGACGGCGAGAAGTGGGACCTGATCAGCTTGCCCGGCAAGCTGATCGGCCGCGACGTCGTGACCGGCGCGGATGGCAACATCTATGTCGGCAGTTACGACACCTTCGGTTGGCTGCGCACCTCGCCCGATGGCGAGATGGTCTACCAGGAGTTGCTGACCGCCGCCGGCCTCAAGGGCCGCGACCGTAACCTGGGCAATGTCTGGCAGATCCTCGTCACCGAGGAGGGCACCTATTTCCGCGGCGAGCGCGCGCTGCATTTCCTCAGCTACGACCACAAGACCGTCAAGCACTGGCCGCTCGACGAGAACCAGCGCAGTTTCTTCGCCCAGGGCAGGCAGCTCTACGCGCGCATCGCCGGCAAGGGCTTTTGCAGGTTCGTCGACGGACGCTTCGAGCTCGAGCCCGGCGGCGAACTGTTCGCCGAGCAGAGCCTGCCGGGCATGCTCGATCGCGGCGACTGGCGCCTGCTGGTCGGCGAATCGGGCTTCTTCCGCGCCGACGCGCAGGGCCTGCGTCCGCTGCCGGGCAATGCCGGCAGCGAGTTGCACGGCAACAGCCCCTACGTGGTGCAGGCGCTCGACGACGGCAGCTTCGTGGTCGGCACGCTGAAGGGCGAGCTGTTCCGCTACGGGCCCAACTACCACCTTCGCGAGCGCGTCAACCTCGGCAGCTTCAGCATCGTCGCGCTGGGCACCGACCAGGAGGGCGGCCTGTGGGCCGCGACCGAAGGCGACCTGGTGCGGATGTCGCTGCCCTCGCCCTGGTCCTTCATCGGCGCGGCCGAAGGCCTGCCGGGCAACGCCTACGACTTCGAGTGGTACCAGGACGCGCTGTGGGTCGCGGGCACGCGCGGCGTCACCCGGCTCAGCCCCGGCGAACACGGCCGCATCCAGGCGCGCCAGACCGGTTGGTCGGAGCTGGAAAGCTTTGCCCTGGCGGCCACGCCCGCGGGCCTGGTCATCGCCCACCGCAACGGCGTGATGGTGCTCGATGCCGGCGCGCAGGAGCCGCGCCCGATCGTGGCCACCGAGGCCGAAAGCGTGCTCGAGCTGGTGGCCTCGAAGTTCCACGACGACCGCATCTACGGCCTCGGCGACCAGCGCCTGTACGTGCTCGAGCGCGAGGGCGACCGCTGGGCGCTCGGCTTCTCGCTGCCGCTGGAAGGCGCCAGCGCGCAGACGCTGGTGGAAACCGGGCCCGAGGAACTCTGGCTTGGCGACAGCCGCGGCGGCCCGCAGCGCTGGACCCTGGACCCGATGCAGCGGCGGGTGCTGCGCAAGGACGTGTTCGCGGCGGCGCAGGGGCTGGAACTGGATCCGGCCGCGGGCAGCTTGCTGTTCGTCCTCGACGGCCAATTGCACGTGATCAGCGGCGACCAGGGATTTCGTTTCGACGGCGGGCGGTTCGGGCCCGACGTGGGGCCGCCCTTCACCCTGGTCGACAAGCCCAACGAACTGGTGGTCGAGCAGACGCCCTTTGGCGCCTACGCCTTCACCCGGCGCCAGCTCTGGTTCCGCCCGTCCAAGTCGGACAAGTGGCAGCCGCTGCACCTGGGTTCGCAGCTGGCGGCCGGTTACGGGCGCCTGCGCTTCAACCAGGACCAGGTGCTGCGACTGGCGACCTGGTCGGGGCTGTTGCAGTTCAATCCGGACGAAAAGGAGCCGCGGCCGGCGCCGTTGGTGCTCGGCTTCGAAGTGGCGACCGCCGAGAGTCCCGACGGCCAGGACAAGCTGCGGCTGCCGATCTCCAGCACCGGGACCACGCCGGTGGAGATTCCGGCCGGTTACCGGCTGCACTTCCGCTACGGGCTGGTGAGCATGGACAGCGCGGTGGAGTTCCGCTATCGGCTCAACGGCCCCGGCTTGCCGGAGGACTGGTCGAGCTGGACCGACCGCGACCTGTTCATCCGCGCGATCACGCCGGGCGATTACCTCTTGCAGGTCGAGGCGCGCACGCGCAGTGGGCGGGTGGCGGCGCCCACCAGCTACCGCTACCGGATCCTGCCCACCTGGTACGGCCAGACCTGGGTACGGGTGGTCGGCGGCATCCTGCTGCTGGTCGTGGTCGGCGTGCTGGTGCAGGAGTTCGTGCGCCGCCGGACCCAACGCTACCTGGAGGCCAACCGCCGGCTCGAGGCGCGCATCGGCGAGCGCACGCACGAACTGGAGGAGGTCAACCGCAAGCTGGCGGAACTGGCCACCGAGGACGCGCTCACCGGCGTGGCCAACCGCCGCGCGCTGGAGAACGGCCTGCAGCGCGAGTGGTACCGCTGCCTGGACCAGCGCCGCCCGCTGTCGGTGCTGATGATCGACGTGGACCACTTCAAGCGCTACAACGACGCCCACGGCCACCTCGAAGGCGACATCCTGCTGCGCTCCATCGCCCAGCGCCTGTATTCGCTGCACGATCCCAAGCGCGAGTTGCTGGCGCGCTACGGCGGCGAGGAGTTCGCGCTGCTGCTGCCGGGCGTGCACCTGGACGAGGCGCTGCGCCGCGGCGAGAAGATCCGCATCGCCATGGCCGAGCACATCGGCCAAACCACGATCAGCATCGGCGTGGCCGGCTTCGTGCCGAATTCGCAGGGCGATTCGATGAACCTGCTGCGGCGCGCGGACGCGGCGCTGTACCGGGCCAAGCGTGGCGGCCGCAACCGGGTGGAAGGCGACACCGCCGACGCGACGGCCTGAGCCGTCGTCGCCCGCGCGACGGGCTTCAGTCGATGGCCAGCCGGTAGCCGCTGAGCCGCGACCCGCCGCCATCGCGCAGCGCGACCACCGCGGTGTGGGTCGGCGCGGGGGCGATGCGGCGATGCGACCAGCGCGTCGGTGCGCCGGCGTCCGCGGGGGCGGCCTGCAAGGCCGGCTGCTCGGCTTCGGCGTCGAAGCGCCAGCGCGGCAACCAGCCGAAGATGCCGGTGCCGGTCGCCTTGCAGCTCGCTTCCTTCGCCGTCCACAGCCGCAGGAAGGCGCGCCGCGCCGCCTCCGCCGGCATCGCCGCCAGCGCCGCGGCTTCGTCCATCGAGAAATAGCGCTCGGCCAGGCGCAACACGGCCGGCTCGCGGTCGATGCGTTCCAGGTCCACGCCGACACGGCCGCGCCGGCACAGCGCCACCAGCGTGCCGCCGTCGGTGTCGCTGAGGTTGAAGTCGGGGGGGTCGGGAGAGAGCAGGAAGGGTCGGCCCTTTTCCTCGCGCCCGAAGCGCAGGGCTTCGGGCGCGTCGTCGACGGCGGGGGCGAGCGCCGCGCGCAGCACGCGGTCGACCCGGCCGCGGCGCGCGCGCGGCGGCGCCGGCGCCTGCGGGCACCAGACCAGGCGCAGTTCGGCCGGGGCCAGCGGCCAGGCGCCGGCGGGAAGGGGCGGCCAGTCGGCCGGCGTGGGCAGCGCGCCGCTCAGGCGGACGGCGGCTCGCCCGGCGGCGGCGGCGTGGATTGCTGCGCGGCGGCGCGGCGCGCCTCGGCCTGTTCGCGCAGGCGGCGCAGTTCCTCGGGGCTGAGGATCTGGGTGTCGTTGCGCGCGCCGCTGGAGATGCGGCTCGAGACCCAGCCCAGCATCCAGGCGATGAAGGCGACCAGCGAGGCCAGCACCAGCAGGACCACCAGCCAGCCGCTCGCCTTCATGGCGACGGCGAGCAGGACGAGGGCGATGATCAGGTAGAGCCAGTGCATTGCGGGTCACCCGGGGGGAAGCTGGGCCGAGTGTAGCCCAGCCTCAGAGCAGCGGCGAGAGCAGCCGGGCGGTGGCCTCGGCGAGCGCGCCGGCCAGGCCGGGACGGCGATCGTCGGGCACGCGGGCGGCCTCGGCGAGGTCCTGCGCCAGGATCGCCTCGAGCGCACTGGCGACGTCGCGGTCCTCGATCAGCACGCTGAGCTCGAAGTTCAGCCGGAAGCTGCGGTTGTCGAAATTGGAACTGCCCAGCACGCAGGTGTCGCCGTCCACCAGCAGGGCCTTGGTGTGGAGCATGCGCGGGTATTCGTAGACCCGCACGCCGGCGGCGATCAACTCGTCGAAGTAGGAGCGCGCCGCCGCGCTGACCAGCGCCGAGTCGCTGCGCCGCGGCACCAGCAGGCGAACGTCCACCCCTCGCAAAGCCGCGGAGGTCAGCGCCATGCGCGCGGCCTCGCCGGGCACGAAGTACGGGGTGGCGAGCCAGATGCGCGCGCGCGCGCCATGCAGCGCGTCCACCATCACCCGGTGGATCGGTTCCCAGGGCGTGTCCGGCCCTGCCGGCATCACCTGGGTGCGCACCGGGCCGAGCGGGAAATCGGGCCATTGCTCCACGCCCTTGGGCGCCGCGCCGGTGGCGTAGCCCCAGTCCTCGGCGAAGGCCAGCTGCAGCCAGCGCACCGCCTCGCCCTCCAGCCGCAGGTGCAGGTCGTGGTACGCATCCGCGCGCAGCCGCTCGTCCTCGGTGTCGGAAATGTTGATGCCGCCGGTGAAGCCGATGCGCCCGTCCACCACCAGCAGCTTGCGGTGCGAGCGCAGGTTCAGCCGCGGCCGCCACAGCCGGCGCAGGCGGAAGCGGTGGAAGAACACCACCTCGGCGCCGGCCTCGCGCAGCGGCGCGAGGAAGGCGTTCGACAGGCCGACCGAGCCGATCGCATCCACCAGCAGGCGCACCGTGACGCCGTCCCGCGCGCGCGCGGCCAGCGCGTCGCGGATGCGCGTGCCGGTGCGGTCGCCTTCGAAGATGTAGTACTCCAGGTGCACGTGGTAGCGCGCCGACTCGATCGCCTCGACCAGGGCGTCGAAGGTGCAGGCGCCGCCCACCAGCAACTGCACGCGCTCGGCGCTGCTGGGCGGAAAGCCGCTGCTGGCCTGCGCCAGTCGCGCCAGCGCGCCGCCCTCGCCGGCCAGGCGCGCGGCGAAGTGCAGCTCATCCACCAGCGAGCGCGCGCGATGGCGGCGGATGCGCTGGCGGCGGATCCGCGTCGGGCCCAGCAGGTGGTAGACCAGCAAGCCGAGCACCGGCAGCAGGGCGAGCGACATGATCCAGCTCAGCGTCGCCACCGGCTCGCGCTTCTGCAGCACGATCCAGCCGGCCAGCCACAGCAGGTAGGCGCCCCAGGCCAGGCCCAGCCAGAGCGAGAAGTGCGGTTGCAGGGCGTCCCAGAGCGCCTTCATGGGCCGGACCTGCGGCTCACGCCGGCAGCGCGTCGTGCTCCAGGTGGTAGCGGGTGGCGGCATCCACCTCGTGGCGCGAACCCAGGAACACCGGCACCCGCTGGTGCAGGCCGGTCGGCGGCAGGCCGAGCAGGCGCTCGCGCCCGGTGGTGGCCGCGCCGCCGGCCTGCTCGACGATGAAGGCCATCGGGTTGGCCTCGTACATCAGGCGCAG
>CBININ010000144.1:0-6025 GCA_966250755.1 uncultured Gammaproteobacteria bacterium
GGAAGCGCGGCGCGGCCGCGATGGCCACGCGCTCCGGCGCCTCGCCGCCGCCACGCAGGTAGGCGGCGATCGCGTGACCCACCGCGTGCCCGTGGTCGCAGGCGGAGTGGATGCCACCGGCGGTGAGCGGCGAGACGATGCCGGCGGCATCGCCGGTGAGGATGGCGCCCTCGCGCGCGATCGCATCCACCGGTCCGCCGCAGGGAATCAGGCCGGCGCGCACGGCGCCGGGCGAGAGCCGGCGCGGCAGGCCGGCGACGCGACCCACGCGGATCAGGAAATCGTCGAGGTCGGGAGGACCGCGGCGCGCACCGCGCTGGCGGTGTGCGAGGCCAGCCTGCACGCCGGTCGGCGTCTGCGCGACCCAGCCGATGTAGCCCGGCGCGTCCCGGCGGCTGACGAAGCAGTGCAGGGCGCCGGGCTGGGCCAGCTGCGCCCCGGGGAACTCGTACTCGATGCCGCACAGGAAATCCCGCACCTGCCCCAGGCCGCAGTGGCGCGCGACGCGCGAGCGTGCGCCGTCGGCGCCGACCAGGAAGCGCGTGCGCCCGACGCCGTCCACCTGCCAGCCCTCGCGCAGCTTCTGCGCGCCGGTGAAGGCGCAGCCCAGCCGCAGCTCCACGCCGTGGGCCTCCAGCCGGCCCGCCAGCCATCGGATCAGCTCCGGCGTGTCGGTGGTGAGGAAGTAATAGCCTGGCGCGCTCAGGGCCAGGGACTGCAGGCTCGGCGCATACAGCCGCACCGACTCCACCCGATGCAACAGCGACGCCGGCGCCTGCCTGAGCAGCGTCTGCTCGAAGGCCTCCTTCACCACGATGCCGGTGGTGTGGAGCTTCTCGCCGGGATCGCGCTTGCGCTCGAGCACGACCACGCGCAGGCCGTAGCGCGCCGCGGCCAGCGCGCAGGCGACGCCGGCGAAGGAGGCGCCGACGACGACGAGGTCGGCGGCGGAAGGCAGGACGGGATGGGCAGGCACGGCCACAGGGTGCGCCCGCCGGGTGAGCCGCACCGGGGGCGACGGTGAAGCCGGGATGAAGTGACCGTTCGCGCCCGGCCGTCGTCCGGCGCGGCACTGCCGATGTCGGCGCGGATCGGTTCCAATGGCCCTCGCCCGTTCCACCGATCCTGACGAGACCTGCCATGACCGATGACGCAAAGCCCGTGGCTGTCCGGGCCGCCGAGGTGCCGCCGCGCACCACGCCCTCGCTCTATCCCGAGCCCTTCGCCGCGATGATGCGCGGCCGCGAGAAGCGCGTGCTCGGCGACCGCTTTGGTTTGCGCAACTTCGGCGTCAACCTGGTGCGGATCGCGCCGGGCGGGCGCTCGGCGCTACGGCATGCGCACGCGGTGCAGGACGAGTTCGTCTACGTGCTGGAAGGCCAGCCGCTGCTCCACACCGACGCCGGCGCCACGCCGCTCGCCCCCGGCATGTGCGCCGGCTTCCGCGCCGGCAGCGGCGATGCCCACTGCCTGTCGAATCCGGGCGACGTGGACGTGGTGTACCTGGAGGTGGGCGATCGTTCGCCCGGCGATGCCGTCACCTATCCCGACGACGACCTGCGCGCGGATTTCGTGGACGGCGCCTGGGTGTTCGCGCACAAGGACGGCAGCGCCTACGGCTGAGCGACCCGCGGCCCGACCAGGTCGACGAGCGCGCGTAGCAAGGTCTCCAGCTCGATCGGCTTGGCCAGGTGGAGCTGGAAGCCGCTGGCCAGGATGCGCGCGCGATCCTCCGGATGGGCGAAGGCCGTCAGCGCCACCGCCGGCAGGCGCTCCGGCCCGAAGCCGGCGGAGCGCAACTGCTTCAGCAGTTCGAAGCCGTCCTCGCCGGGCATGCTGATGTCGCTGATCAGCAATTGCGGATCGACGGCGGTGGCCAGGGCCATGGCGCCGGCGACGCTGCTGGCCTCGGAGGTCACGGCCTGGTGGTCGTCGAGCAAGCGCTTGACGAAGGAGCGCGCGCCCGGATCGTCGTCGACGATCATCACCCGCAGGCCGCGCAGCACCTCGCGGCTGGGGCGCTCGACCGCGGCCTCGTCCGCGCTCGGTGCGCCGCGCTCGACCGGGTGCGCTGAACGCGGCAGTGTGACAGTGAAGGTCGCACCCCGGCCCTCGCCGGCGCTGTCGGCATGGATCCCGCCGCCGTGCAATTCCACCAGGCGCCGGGCGATGGCCAGGCCCAGGCCGAGCCCTTCGTGGCGGCGCGTCGTGGCCGCGTCCTGCTGGCGGAAGCGGTCGAAGATGTGCGGCAGGAACTCCGGGCTGATGCCGGCGCCGTCGTCGTGGATGGCGATGTGCGCGCCGTCGTCGGACGCGCCCACCGCCACGCGGATGCGTCCTCCCGCGGGGGTGAACTTGATGGCGTTGGTGAGCAGGTTCGACAGGACCTGGTGCAGGCGCGAGGCGTCGACGTCGACCACGTGATCGCCCGGGGGCGCGTCGAACTCCAGGGCAACCCGCTTGTCGCCCGCCGCCATGCGCGCGCCCTCGACCGCGTTCGCGACCAGCGGCAGCAGGGGCATCCGCGAACGCTCCAGGTGCAGCTTGCCGGAGGTGATGCGCGAAACATCCAGCAGGTCCGACACCAGTCGCGCCTGGATGCGGGCGTTGCGCGAGATCGCCGCGACGCCGGCCTGGAAGTCCTTCACGTCGTGCAGCCGGCCGGACTCCAGCAGCTGGGCCCAGCCGACGATGGCCTGCAGCGGCGAGCGCAACTCGTGGGAGATGGTGGCGAGGAACTCGTCCTTGCTGCGGTTGGCGCGCTCGGCCTCGGTGCGGGCGGCGCGCTCGCTGGCGAGCAGCCGGTCGCGCTGCGCTTCGACCTGCCGGCGTTCGGTGACCTCGGTGGCGCAGGCCAGCCAGCCGGGTTCGGAATGCGAGGAAATCCGCCACTCGACCTGGATGGTCTCGCCGTCGCCGCGCACCGTCTCGAGCTCGCCGCGCGCCTCGCCGTCGCGTGCCAGCGCCTCGCGCATGCCGTGGGCGAGCTTGAGCGCGGCGGGTGTGGCCTGGCCGTCCCAGGGCCGCCCCACCAGCAGCGAGGCGTTGACGCCGAGGATGCGGGAGATCGATGGATTGGCCTCGACGAAGCGCAGCTCCGGGTCGAGCAGGGCGATGCCGCTGGGCACGCGCTGGAAGATCGCGGCAAAGCGCGCATCGCTCTGGCGCATCCGGTCCTCGGCCTGGCGGGCGCGCAGGAAGGCGCGCAGCGTGGCGACCAGCACCGGCGGTTCGACCGGGTGGGTGAGGTAGCCGTCGGCGCCGGCGTCCAGGCCGAGCACCTTGTCCGAGGCCTCGATGAAGGTGGCCGACAGGTGGATCAGCGGCGTGCGCGCGGTCGCGCTGCGCTTGCGCAGGATCCGGCAGACCTCGTAGCCGTCGATGTCCGGCAGGTTGACGTCCAGGACGATCGCGTCGGGCCCCTGCGCGGCCATGTCCAGCGCTTCCTGGCCGCTGGCCGCCTCGCTCACCTCGAAGCCGGAGGCCCGCAGCAGCCGCGCGATCGAGTAGCGCTTGGACGGGTTGTCGTCCGCGACCAGCACCACCGGCGGGCGCTCGGGCACCTCAGGCATGGCCGCTGCCTCCTTCCTGCGGGTCGTCGTGTTGGGCGAAGTGGGCGGGGATGCGCACCCAGAAGGACGAGCCCTCGCCGAGCTGGCTGCGCACGCCAATCTGTCCACCGAGCAGTTCGGTCAGCTTGCGGCTCAGCGACAGGCCCAGGCCGGTGCCGCGCAGGCGCCGCTGGATCGGCGAGTCGATCTGCACGAAGTCCTGGAACAGCATCCGCTGGTGGTTCTCGGCGATGCCGATGCCGGTGTCGGTGACGGTGAACACGACGTGGTCGCCGTCGCCGTGCGCGCCCACCCGCACCGTGCCCTCGGGCGTGAACTTGAGCGAGTTGGAGATCAGGTTGCGCAGGACCTGCGCGAGCTTCTTGTGGTCGGTGTAGAGCCGGGGCATGCCAACCGGCGGCTCGAACACCAGTTCGATGGACTGGGAGTCCACGATCGGCCGGAACATGCCGCGCAGGGTGGAGAACAGGTCCACCATCTCGAACCAGTCGGGCGAGATGACGATGCGGCCGGCCTCGACCTTGGCCAGGTCGAGCAGGTCGTTGACCATCTCGGTCAGTTCGGAGGCCGAGTCGCGGATGAACCCGACCTGCCGCGCCTGTTCCTCGGTCAGCTCGCCATCCATCCGCGAGAGCAGGATGCTGGCCAGGCTGGTGATCGAGCCCAGCGGCGTGCGGAACTCGTGGCTCATGTAGGACAGGAAGCGGCTCTTGAGGTCCGAGGCCTGGCGCAACTGCTCGGCGCGGTCGTCGAGTTCAGCGTAGAGCGCGACGACGCCATTGTTGGTCTCGGCCAGTTCCTGGCCCAACGCATCGAGCTCCACGGCCTGGCGCGCGACGGTGTCGCGCAGCAGTTGCAGCTCGCCGGCGGTGCTCACGCCGCCCGCCGCAGCGCCAGCACGGTGGCGTCGTCGCGGCCACGCAGGAAATCGCGCGACAGCAGGGCGGCGATGGTGGCCGGGTGGCGCTGGCGCAGGCCCGGGAAATCGTCGAGGTTCCAGCGCGTCTGCAGTCCGTCCGAGTGCATGACCAGCAGGCCGCCCGGCGGCAGCACCTGTTCGAAGGCGCGGATGCGCGGCGCCTGCACGCCCAGGATGCCGTTGTGCGACATCAGCCCGCGGCCCGCCGCGCCCGGCGCCAGCACGCTGGCGGCGATGTTGCCGACGCCGGCGAAGCGCACGTGGCCGCTGGCCAGGTCGATGCGGCACGCTGCCGCGGCCACGCCGCGCGTGCCCTGGGTGCGCTTGTGGATGCTGCGCAACAGTTCCTCGGGGTCGGCGTCGGGGTCCGCGTGGCAGGCGTCGATCGCGTGCCGGGCCGCGTCGGCCGCCAGCGGGCCGTGGCCCAGGCCGTCCACCACCACCACGCGGGCACGGCGGGCATCGGCATGCACGTGCCAGGCGTCGCCGCACACGTCCTCGCCCGGGGCCGCGCGCTGGATGGCTGCCCATGCCGGCAGGGACTCGCGGCTTCGCCCGAGCCGGGCTACGACGATGGTGCCTTGGCCCGGCGCCGAAAAGACATCGAACTCGTCGGCCAGCCGCTTCACCGCGCCCAGCCCGGTGCCCGGCGTGCCGGCGGTCGAGAATCCGTCGCGCAGGCATCGGTCGACGTCCGGCATGCCCGCGCCGCGGTCGATCGACAGCAGTTCGATCACTTCGACGCCGCCGCAGTCCAGGCGTTGCGCCACCAGGTGGCCGCCGCGGCCATGTCGCAGCAGGTTGGTCGCCAGCTCCGTGGCCATGATCGCCACCGAGCCCGACGTCACCTCGTCGACCGCATGGAGGCGGCACAGCGCTTGCGCCTGGCGTCGTGCCTCGCCGACCTGGCTTGCATCCTGGACCTCCGTCCAGACCTGGCGCGGGAGGTCGATCACGTCCATCGCGCGATGGTCACGCAGGTGCCTTCCCCGGGCACGCTGTGCAGGTCGAACTCGTTGCACAGGCGCTTGGAGCCGGTCAGGCCGAGACCCAATCCGCCGCCCGACGTCCAGCCGTCGGTCATGGCCAGGTCCAGGTCGGCGATGCCGGGCCCCTCGTCCACGAAGCGCAACCGGATGCCCCGGCGACCGGCGTCCTCCACCACCATCATCTCCACCTGGCCGCCGCGGCCGTGGGTGACGGTGTTGCGCGCCAGCTCGCTGGCGGCGGTGACCAGCTTGGTCTGGTCCACCAGGCTCATGCCGCTGTCCTGGGCGAGTTTGCGCACCGCCTGGCGGGCGCGGACGATGTCCTGCTCGGCGCGCAGTTCGATGGTGCTAGTCGAGAGGATGGACGCCATCGCCAGCCTCCCCGTCGAGCGAGCGCCGTAGCAGCTGCATGCCGCGCTCGGCGTCCAGCGCGGTCTGCACGCCGGGCAGGGTCAGGCCCAGCTCGACCAGGGTGATGGCTACCGCCGGTTGCATGCCCACCACCACGGTGGTGGCCGACAGCACCGAGGCGATCGCCGAGATGT
>CBININ010000145.1:0-6004 GCA_966250755.1 uncultured Gammaproteobacteria bacterium
GCCATCCAGGTCAGGAAGTAGCCGAGCACGCGCCGCGACACGCCGCCGTCCTCGCCGCCGCCCGAGGACAGGCCCTTCTCGAGTTCGTCGATCCACAGCACGCAGGGCTGCAGTTGCTCGGCCGAGGCCAGGGCCTCGCGCAGGTTCTTCTCGGTCTCGCCGTGGAACTTGTTGTACAGCGTGCCGAAGTCCAGGCGCACCAGCGGCACGCCGAACCCGCCGGCCACCGCCTTGGCCGCCAGCGACTTGCCGCAGCCCTGCACGCCCAGCAGCAGCACGCCCTTGGGGGGGTCCAGGCCCGGCGGCAATTCGACCGCGCCGGTGAAGGCCTCACGGCGGTGGCCGATCCACTGCTTGAGCCGCGCCAGCCCGGCGACGTCGCTGAACTTTGCGGTGTCGTACTCGAAGTGCAGGTGCCCGGACTTGTTGAGCAGTTCGAACTTGAGCTTGGCCAGCTCCGGCAGGTCCGATTCCCCGATCGCGCCGTCGCGGAAGATCAGGTGGCGGGCGATGCGCCGCGCCTCGCCCAGCGAGAGCCCGCGCAGGTTGCGGACGATGATGCCCAGAACGTCCTTGTCGACTTCGACCCGGCGGCCGCCGTTCTCCTTCTGGTACAGCGCGGCCTCGTCGCGCACCATCTTCAGCAGCGCGTTCTCGTCGGGCAGGCGCAGCGAGAAGCGCACCGCCATCGCCTCGAGTTCCGGCGGCAGCTCGATGCGCATGCCCACCAGCACCAGGGTGTGGTCCAGGCTGCCGCGGCGGTCGAGGATCTCGCGCAGCATGCGCTGGGTGCTGGCGTAGCCCAGGTAGGGGATGGCGTCGAGCAGCAGGTAGATGCCGCGCTGCTCGTGGCCCTTGATCGCCATCAACGTGGTGGTGATGTCGGGCGGCGTCTCCGGCGGGTCCTCGCGGTCCATGTCCACGCGGCGCATGCCTTCGGTGATGGACCAGCGGAACAGCGCGCGCCAGACGTTGGCCAGCACGTGACGGAACAGGTCCACCACCCGCGCCTCGTCCTGGGTCTCGATGACGATGAGCGGGGTGTTGGAGCGGATCAGCGAGGCGAGGTCCTGCAATTCGCTCATGCGTGCGGCGTGCGGCGGTGGGGATCGGGGCCCCACGATACCGCAAGGCGTGCGCAGGCTGGCCGGCGTGCCCGGGCGGAAGGGCCGGCGCGCGCGAGCGCGTGGCTAGGCCAGGGCGAGCATCCGCGCGATCGCCACGCCCGCCTCGCGGCCGTCGTGCACGGCGTTGACCACCAGGTCGGCGCCGCGGGCGGTGTCGCCGCCGGCGAACACGCGCGGGTTGGCGGTCTGCCCCGGCAGCGATCCCGCGAATGCGACGAGGCCGCGGGGGTCGAGGCGCAGCCCGAGCTCATCGAACCAGGGCGCCGGACTGGCGCGGAAACCGAAGGCGGTCAGCACCACGTCGGCGGCGCAGGCGTCCTCGCGCCCTGCGTCCGGCCCGGTGCCCTCGAGTCGCACGCGCAGGCCGCGCGCGTCCGCTTCGATGGCGAGCGGCTGGCGATGGAACACGAACTCGACGCCATCCGCCCGCGCCTGCGCCACCTCGCGCCGCGAGCCGGGCATGTCGGCCTCGCCGGCAGCACCATGCCCTTGTAGCCCAGGCTCGCGGCCGACAGCGTCACCACGTGGAAGGCCGGCTGCGCGGCCAGCGCCTGCTCGGCGTGGCGACGGGCCAGGAACAGGTCGAGTTCGACGTCGGCCGCGTCGCGCGCGCTCGCGGCCACGCGCACGAACACCTGCTCGACGCGCGGCACGCCGGCCAGCGCGATCGGCCCGCAGGCCGCGGGATCGGTGGGCACCCGACGCCAGCCCGCGACCTCGAGCCCGCGCGCCCGCAGCGCCGCGGCCAGGGTCTCGCGGCACTGCGCGGCCTCGCCCGGGTCGCGGGGCAGGAACACGGTGCCGGCGGCGAAGCGCGGGCCGGGCGCGATGCCGGCCTCGTCGGCCACCGCGCGCAGGAACGCCTCCGGGCGCCGGACCAGCAAGCCGCAGCCGTCGCCGCTGCGCCCGTCCGCACCGACCGCGCCACGATGGGCCAGCCGCGCCAACGCGGCCAGGGCGTCGGCGACCAGGGCGCGCGCGGGACGGTCGTGCAGGTCGGCCAGCAGGCCGAAGCCACAGCTGTCGCGTTCGAACGCGGGGTCGTACAGGCCGGGCGCGCCGGGCTGGTCCATGCACCCTCCGAAGCTCGCGCAGCGCCCGGCCGGGCCGGCGTGGCCCGCGCGTCGGCGTGCGTCCACCCCACCGTCACACAGCGCGCTAGAGCTTCTGCGCTTTGGCGCGACGGCCTGCGGTAAGCTGGCGTCGACCCCCTGCAATGGAGAGGCCCATGCGAACGGTTCTGGTCGCCAGCTCGAAGGGCGGCGCCGGCAAGACCACCCTGGCCACCAACCTGGCGGCGCACTTCGCGCTCGACGGCAAGCACACGGTGCTGGTGGACGCCGACAAGCAGAAATCCTCCACCCACTGGTGCGAGA
Organism: uncultured Gammaproteobacteria bacterium; assembly: GCA_966250755.1. Taxonomy (GTDB): domain Bacteria; phylum Pseudomonadota; class Gammaproteobacteria; order Xanthomonadales; family Xanthomonadaceae; genus Arenimonas. Next base: position 2,504 of record CBININ010000145.1, read on the forward strand.
AGCGCGCCGGCATGCAGAACGCCGTGCTCCCGGTCGACGGCACACGCCGCAACTGGGACCGCCTCATTCCCTCGGATGCGCAGCGGGTGGTGATCGATGCGCCCGCCGGCGCCATGGGCGACGACCTCGAGGCCTTCCTCGAACGCGCCGATGCGGTGCTGGTGCCGGTCAACCCCTCGATCATCGACCTCGAGGCGACCGTGCCCTTCCTCAACTCGCTGGCGCAGCATGCGCGCATCAAGAAGGGCAAGTTGCCGGTCGCGCTGGTGGGCAATCGCCTCAAGCCCTGGACCAGCGCCTCGCAGCAGGCGGTCGGGCAGCTCAAGGCCTGGCCCTACCCGGTGGTGGGTGAACTGCGCGATACCCAGGCCTACGTGCTGATGGTCGCGCTCGGCAAGAGTGTGTTCGACTATCGCTCCGAACAGATCCGCGGCCACCAGGACGACTGGGCGCCGATGCTCAAGTGGCTAAGGAAGGCCCTCTGATGCGCAAACTCATCCTGCTGCGCCACGCCCATGCCGAATCCGCCGCGCCCGGCCAGCCCGATCGCGAGCGACCGCTGTCCGGTGAGGGCCTGGCCGAGGCCGAGGCCGCGGGCCGTTGGCTCAAGGCCCATGGCCACGTGCCCGACCGCATCCTGTGCTCACCGGCGACCCGCACCCTGCAGACGCTCGAGCAGGTGCTGGGCACGCTGGGCTACCTGGAACAGCGCGCGGAACCGCGCATCTACGACGCGACGCCGGGCACCTTGCTGCAACTGGTGGACGAACACCGCGACTGCGACACGCTCATGCTGGTTGGCCACAACCCCGGCCTCGAGCAGGCCGTGGCCCTGCTCAGCGACGGCCAGTCCGGCGACTTCCGCGGCATGCCCGCCGGCGGCGTCGCGGTGTTGTCGATGCCGGCCGACGCCGCGCTGGAACCGGGCGTCGCCACCCTGTCCGCCTTCTGGTGGCCATGAAGGCATGCCCGCGCTCGCGGCCCCCGCCGCGCTGCTGAGCCTGGCGCTGGCCGCGTTCCCCGCGGCGGCGCCTTCCGAACCCACCGCGGTCCCGGCCAGCCCGGACGCGCCCGCCCTGCCCGGGCGGCTGGTCATCGATTCGCGACGATCGGAGGCGTCCTTCCGGGTGCATTTGCGCTCGCGCCGCGCGGTCGAAGGCCGGCTGCTCGCTCCGCGTGGCGAACTGTCGGGTTCCGCGCCGTCCGGCTGGACGGTGCGGGTGCGGGTGGACGGGCGCAGCCTGCGGATCGCCGCGTCGCCGTGGATGGAGCGGACCACGCGCTCCAACGCCTTCCTCGCGGTCAATCGCTACCCGGCGATCGTCTTCGCGTCGGCGCGCTTCGACGACGCGGTGCTGCACGCCGGCGGCACGCTGCCGGGCGAGTTGACCCTGCGCGGGCTTACGCGGCCAGTCAGTTTGCGGCTGCTACCTTCCGACTGCGCCCGGCCCGGGCTGGACTGCGATATCCACGTGCAAGGCGAACTCAGTCGCAAGGACTTCGGCATGACCGCCTACCAGGCCTTCCTGCGCGACGGCGTGGAACTGCGATTCCGCGTGCGCCTGCGCGGCGGGACGACGCCGTGATCGCCCGCGCCCTGCGTCCCCTGCTGGCCGCCGGCCTGCTGTTGCTGGGCGCCTGTGCCCATGTCTCGAAGCACGAACGCCTGCAGGCCGCCGACTACGCCGAGTCCGCGCGCAGCGCCGAAGTCGCCTGCGCCGACTGCGCGGTGGCCTCGCCCTTGCTTGCGCTGGGCGATGCCGCCTACGCGCAGTCCTCGGCGGAGGCGCCGCGGCACCGCGTGGTCATGCTCGACGCCGGCCAGGACTCGCTGCTCGCCCGCGTGCACCTGATTCGCGCGGCGAGGCACAGCATCGACCTGCAGACCTTCCACTTCGAGCGCGACGACTCCGGCCGCGTCGTGCTGGACGCGCTGCGCGACGCCGCCCGCCGCGGCGTCAAGGTACGGCTGCTGATGGACCAGCTCAACGGCCTGGCCGACCCGGACCTGCAGGCGCGCCTCGCCGGCTTCCATCGCAACTTCGAGTTGCGCCTGTACAACCCCGTGTTCGAACAAGCGGAGGTGAACCCGATCGAGTTCGCCGGCGGCATCTTCTTCCGCTTCCGCGACCTCAACCGGCGCATGCACAACAAGCTGATGCTGGTCGACGAGCGCGTCGGCATCATCGGCGGACGCAACATCCAGGACGAGTACTTCGACTGGAAGGACGACTACAACTACCGCGACCGCGACCTGCTGGTGGCCGGGCCGGTCACCGCCTCGATGAAGGCCAACTTCGATGCCTTCTGGAACGACGAGCGGGCCTTGCCGCCGGACCAGCTCAACGACGTGGCACGGGTGCTGCTCGACAACCGGGGACCGCCGCCTTCGAAGCCGAAGCCGCCGGCGCCGCGGGTGCTCGCGCTCGCGGCGCTGGCCGCCGACGGCGAGGGGGTGATGGCGCGGCTGCGACCCTACCTGTACGACGTCGGCAAGGTGGAATTCTTCGGCGACCTGCCGGCCAAGCACAGCGACACCGCCCGCAGCCGCAGCGACGCATCGGCAGCCCTGCTGGCGGCGCTGGCCTCGAGCGAGCACGAACTGCTGCTGCAGACGCCGTACCTGGTGATGTCGCGGCCGGCGCGCCAGCTGTTCCGCCGCATGCACCGGCGCCAGGCGCCGCCGGAGGTGATCGTGTCCACGAACTCGCTGGCCGCCACCGACGCCTTTCCCGTGTACGCGATGTCGCACAAGTACAAGCGCCTGTACCTGCGCGAACTCGGTTTCCAGATCTACGAGTACAAGCCTTTCCCCGCCGACTTGCCGGTGGACACCTCGGTGCCCGGCATCTGGGACCGGCCGCTGGAGGAAGGCCACGAGGACTTCGGCCGTTGGACCGCCGGCGGGCGCAAGCCGGTGCCGCTCAAGCGCGCCGGCGTGCGCATCGGCCTGCATTCGAAATCGATGGTGGTGGACGAGCGCATCGGCATCGTGGGCAGCCACAACTTCGACCCGCGCTCGGCCGACTACAACACCGAGAGCCTGGTGATGGTGCACGACCCGGTCTTCGCCCGCGCACTGGCCGGGAGCATCCGCCGTGACATGGCGCCGGGCAATTCCTGGGTGATCGCCCCGCGCGAGAAGCTGCCGGTGGTGGCCCAGCTCAACTACAACCTCGGCAAGCTTTCCGAGAAACTGCCGGTGTTCGACATCTGGCCGCTGCCCTACGCGACCAGCTACGAACTCAAGCCCGGCTGCCAGCCGCTGCCGCCGACGGCGCCCAACTTCCACCAATGCTACGAGGCGGTCGGCGACTTCCCCGAGGTCAACCTCACCCTCAAATCCATCTACACCCGCATCCTCACCGTGTTCGGGGCGGGCTTCGTGCCGATCCTGTAGTCGTTTCGGCGTGCGGCGCCGGCTGCGGGGAGGGAGGGGTTCGCGGTGCTCGCCGCGGCGTAAGCCGCTCCTGCCAACTCAGCGGCGACCGGCCGGGCATC
>CBININ010000146.1:0-5989 GCA_966250755.1 uncultured Gammaproteobacteria bacterium
GGCCGGTCTTGATGCCGTCCACGCCGCTGCCTTCGCGCCACAGCAGGCCGTTGCGGTTGTGCTGGGTGATGCTGCCGACGGTGAATTCCTTGATCGCGTTGTAGGCGTACACCTGCGGGAAGTCGCGGATCATCGCGCGGCCGAGCAGCGCCAGGTCGTAGGCGCTGGTGTAGTGGTTAGGCGAGGGCAGGCCGTGCGGGTTCTCCCAGTGGCTGTCCTTCATGCCGATGCGCGCGGCATAGGTATTCATCAGCGCGGCAAACGACTCGACGCTGCCGGCGGTGTGCTCGGCCAGCGCGATGGCGGCGTCGTTGCCGGACTGCACCGACAGGCCTTTCTCGATATCCGACAGCTTGACGCGGCTGTTGAGTTCGAAGCCGCTGAAGCTGCCCTCGGTGCCGGCGCCGCCCTCGCGCCAGGCGCGCTCGCTGATGGCGACCATGTCGTCGGGGCGGATCTTGCCGTTCTTCTGCTCGGCGGCGACGACGTAGCTGGTCATCACCTTGGTGATGCTGGCCGGCTCCATGCGCGCATGGATGTTCTCGCCGGCGAGCACCTGGCCGGTGTCGTAATCCATCAGCAGCCAGGCTTTGGCGCCGGTGGGCACCGGCGCGGGCGGGATCGGCATGGCCGCGGTCGGCGCGGGCTGGCCCGGCTGCGGCAGGGTCGGGGTTTGCGCCGCGGCGGCAGCGACGAGGGCCGCGCCGAGCGTCGCGGTGAGGAGGCGGGTGAGGCGCATCGTGGGAAAGCTCCGGTGCGTCGGCCGGGGGGTGGCCGGAAGGATGAGTGCCCGCAATTCTACGGACTTATTCGCTGAAAACACGCGCGCCGGGCAGGCCCATCGCGCGCAGCCGCGCCAGCAGCGCCTCGGCGGCGTCGAAGTCCATCGGCCCGACGCGCACGCGCCACAGGTCGCGTCCGTCGACCTCCACATGGTCCACGTCGACGTCGTCCACGTCGGCCTCGCGCAGGCGGTCGGCGAGGCGGCGGGCGTTGTCCTTTTCGCCAAAGCTGCCGACCTGCACGATGCGGCGGCCGTCGAGGGCGGCGACCGGCGTGGCGACGGGTACGGGCGCGACGGCCGCCGGCATGGGCGCAGCGACGACGCCCGTATCCAGCGACCGGTCAAGCGGCGGTTGCGCGGCCCGTAGCGGCTCGCCCCCGCTCTCGCCCGGCCCGACCGCCTCCAGTTCCACCCGCGCGGTGCCGGTGCGATCCACGCCCAGGCGCACGGCGGCCGCATAGCTCAGGTCCATCACGCGACCGGCGTGGAAGGGCCCGCGGTCGTTGACCCGGACGATCAGCTGGCGGCCGTTGTCCAGGTTGGTGACGCGCACATAGCTGGGCAGCGGCAGGGTCTTGTGCGCGGCGGTGAACTGGCAGATGTCGTAGAGCTCGCCGCTGGAGGTCGCGCGGCCGTTGAACTTGGCGCCGTACCACGAGGCCACGCCGCGCTCGCGGTAGCCGTCGGCGCGATCGAGCACGCGGTAGCTCTTGCCGAGCACGGTGTAGGGCGAGCGGTTGCCGTAGCGCGAACGCGGCTCGGCGCGCGGCACCGGCTCGGGCAGGCGGCTGACATCGATGGCCATCGCGGGTCCGCTGTCGGCGACATCGGGCGCGTAGAGGCCGCCTGGCGTGTAGTCGCTGTCGCGGTGCACCCGGGTCGGCGCGCAGGGATCGGGACTGGCGACGCCGCGGCGCGGCGCATCCTCGTCCCGCAGGGCGAAGGCCTCGCTGGAATCGCGGCCGGCATCGGCCGAGGGGCGCGCGGGCGCGCTGCCACATCCCGTCAGCACGAGCGCAGGCAGCAGCACGAGCGCGGGCGCGAGCCCGCGGATCATTGCTTCGGGTCGGCGGCGGGCGCCGCCTCGGCAGGCGCGACAGGCGCGGCGGCCGCGACCGGTGCGGCGGCCGGCATCGCCGCGATCTCGCGCGAGAGCTGGTACACCGCGGTCGCGTACAGCGGGCTGCGGTTGTAGCGGGTGATCACCCAGAAGTTCTTGTAGATGATCCAGTGCTCCGGGCCGCCCGCGCCCTCCAGCGTGATCACCGAACACGGCAGGTCCGGTGCGCCGGCCTCGGCAGCGCGATAGCCGCGCGCGGCGAGCTCGGACAGCGTGTACCTGGGTTCGTAGTTGTCGGGCACGAAGTCGGCCGCCGCCGGATCCTTTGTCGCCCGCACCATCACCGGCTGCCCGCTCTGCCAGCCGTAGCCCACGAAGTAGTTCGCGATCGAGGCGAAGGCGTCGCTGGTCGAGGTGAGCAGGTCGCGGCGACCGTCGCCGTCGCCGTCCTTCGCGTAGTTGCGGTAGCTCGACGGCATGAACTGGCCCCAGCCCATCGCCCCGGCATAGCTGCCCTTGAGGGTCGCGAGATCGAGCTTCTCCTCGCGCGCCAGCGCGAACACATGGATCAGCTCGCTGCGGAAGAAGGGTTCGCGCTTCGGATAGTAGAAGGCCAGCGTGTACAGCGCGTCGAGCACGCGGTAGCTGCCGGTGATGCGGCCGTAACTGGTCTCCACGCCCATGATGGCGAGGATGATTTCCGCCGGCACGCCGGTGCGCGCGGCCACGCCTTCGACTTCGCTGCGGTGCTCGCCGTAGAAGGTGCGGCCCTGCGAGATGCGGGCGTCGGTGAGGAAGATCGGCCGGTAGTCCTTCCAGGGCTTGCCCTCGGCGGGCCGGCTGATGGCGTTGATGATCGACTGCTGGAAGCGCGCCTGCGCCAGCCAGCCGCGGATCTCCGCCGCGGGCATGCCGCTGGTCTTCTCGGCTTCGAGCACGAAGGCGTCGAGCTTTTCCTGCGAGGGCGCCACGCCGGCCGGCGCGTCGACCGTCACCGGCGCGGGCGCCGGCGGAGGCGGCAGCGGGGTCGGCACGGTGGGCGCCTGGGCGGGAATGGGTTCGGGAGAGTGCTTGACCGGCTGCGAGCAGGCCGCCAGCAGCGAGAGCGCGATGAGGGGGGCGAAGCGCTTGGAGAGGGGCATGTCGTGACCGCGTTGGCTTGGCCGCAATGTAGCACGCGACCGCCGCCGGCCCGTGTCCTGCGGGTCGACCGCGGCGGCCCTTTGCAAGTTCCGGCGGACGCGATATTCTGCGGTTGTAAACGGTTACATGACGCCGCGGGGAATCCGGATGAACGAGTCGACGCAGTTTCCCGAGGGCTTCCTGTGGGGCGCGGCCACCGCTGCGCACCAGATCGAGGGCTCGCCGCTCGCCGATGGCGCCGGCCCGAGCATCTGGACCCGCTTCGCGCACACGCCGGGCATGACCCACAACGGCGACACCGGCGACGTCGCCTGCGACCATTACCGCCGCTTCAAGGACGACGTCGCGCTGATGGCGGAGCTCGGCCTGCAGGCGTATCGCTTCAGCATCAGCTGGTCGCGCGTGCTGCCCGAGGGCCGTGGCCGCGTGAACCAGAAGGGCCTGGATTTCTATTCGCGCCTGGTCGATGCCCTGCTCGAGAAGAACATCGCGCCGCTGGCCACGTTGTACCACTGGGATTTGCCGGCGGCGCTGGACGATCGCGGCGGCTGGCTCAATCCCGACATCGCGCACTGGTTCGCCGACTATGGGCGGGTGATGTTCGGCGCGCTCGACGGCCGGGTGAAGCGCTGGGTCACGCTCAACGAACCGTGGGTCGTGACGGACGGCGGCTACCTGCACGGCGCGCTGGCGCCGGGCCATCGCAGCCGCTACGAGGCGCCGATCGCCTCGCATCATTTGATGCGCGCGCATGGCGCCGCGGTGCAGGCCTACCGCGCCGAGGGCAAGCACCAGATCGGCCTGGTGGTGAACCTGGAACCGAAGTACGCCGCCAGCGACTCGGCGGCCGACGCCGCGGCGGTGACGCGCGCGCACGCCTACATGAACCGCCAGTACCTCGACCCGGTGTTCAAGAAGTCCTACCCGGCCGAGCTGCGCGAGATCTTCGGCGACGCGTGGCCGGAATGGCCGGCGGAAGACTTCGAACTCATCGCCCAGCCGATCGATTTCCTCGGCGTCAACTACTACACCCGCAGCGTCACCCAGGCCACCGACAGCTACCCGCTCAAGGCCGGCGCGGTGCGCCAGCCGCTCGGCACCTACACCGAAACCGGCTGGGAGGTCTTCGAGCAGGGCCTGCTCGACACCCTGACCTGGGTGAAGAACGAGTACGGCAACATCCCGCTCTACATCACCGAGAACGGCGCGGCCTTCTTCGATCCGCCGGTGGCCAGCGCCGGCCGCGTGCGCGATCCGCTGCGGATGGACTACCTGCAGCGCCACATCGGCGCCGTCAAGCGCGCGATCGACAACGGCGTGGACATGCGCGGCTACATGGTCTGGTCCCTGCTCGACAACCTGGAGTGGTCGCTGGGCTATTCCAAGCGCTTCGGCATCGTGCACGTCAACTACGGCACCCAGGAGCGCACGCCGAAGGACAGCGCGCGGTGGTATTCGCGCGTGATCGCGAGCCACGGCAAGTCGCTGGGCGATCCCCTGCCTTACTGAGCCGCTGGCGGCGGCCGCTCCGACGACCGTACGCCGTTGTTCTTCCCGGGGCGCAGACGGCGCCCCGGCCCCCTGGGGACGCCGACATGTATTCGAAGACGCTCTACGCGGGTTGGGCCGACATGGACTTCAACTCGCACATGGCCAACACGGCCTACCTCGACAAGACCGCCGACGTGCGGCAGAAGTACCTGGCCGAGCACGGCTTCCCGATCGAGGAATTCGCGCGCCTGCGGATCGGGCCGGTGGTGCGCAAGGACGAGGTCGAGTACTTCGCCGAGGTCGGGCTGCAGGAGGAGATCGTGGTGACCTACGCGCTCGCCGGGCACGCGCCCGACGGCAGCCGCTTCCTGTTGCGGCACGAGATCTTCCGCGCCGACGGCAAGCTGGCCGCGCGCGTCACCAGTGCCGGCGGCTGGCTGGACCTCAATGCCCGCAAGCTGGTGGCGCCGCCGCCCGAGCTGCTGGCGGCGATGAATTCGCTCGAGCGCACCGAGGACTTCGTCGAGATGCCGTCGAGCATCAAGCCGAAGGCGTGATCAATCCGCGGGCGCCTGCATCGGCGTGAGCCGGTTGTCGAAGGGCAGCTTCAACGCACCGAGGTCCATGCCGCGCAGCACGAAGCCACCCGGCGGCGCGACGCCCTCCTCGACCGACAGCCGATAGCCGTCGCCCTCGCGCCTCAGCGAATACGTCAGCTGGCCGTAGGGCGTGCGCAGGCCGCGCACGCGGACGCCCTTGCCCGCCAGCCAGGCGTCGGGGATGCCCTCGGCCAGCACCAGCGCGCGGTCATCGCGTTCGTAGGCGAACATGTCCAGCACGGAGCGCACGTAGTCGCTGGCCACCCAGGCATGCGGCAGGTCGCCGACGAAGAAGGGGCGGCGCGGGTCGCGCGACACCACCTCCGCCCACTGGTTCCAGCCTGCGGGCTGGCGGTCCTTCATGAAGAAATCCAGCGCTTCGTGCGCGCGACCGCGCCAGCCCAGGCGCACGAAGGTGCCGACGGTGCGCAGTTCGTAGGGCGTGTAGTCCTTCCACTCGCGCGCGCCGTCGCGGCGGGCGATGAACTCGCGCCAGTAGCGCTCGAAGGTGGCCTGCAGCTTGTCCCGCGGCAGCCGCGACTGCTCGCCGCCCGGCGCCAGCGCGATGGTGGTGGAGGTGGCGTCGAAGTCGCCAAGCTCGGCGGCGCCCGGCAGGAAGTCGATGCCGTGCTTCTTCGTCGCCGCGTCGAGCGAGGCGTACAGGTCGGCGGCGAATTCATCGCGCGAGGCGGCGAAGGCCCTGGCCTCCGCGTCGTGGCCGAGCCAGTTGGCGATGTCCACCGCGTCCTTGTAGCCGCGCAGCGCCCAGAAATCGTCCCAGTACGAATGCATGGGCTTGGCCGAGTAGCCCTCGTGGCTGATCGAGGCCGGCATCAGGCCATACCGTTCGGGGTGGTCCTTGCGTTGCGCCTCGGTGCGCTCGCTGCGGCGCAGCTCGTCCATGTAGCGCAC
>CBININ010000147.1:0-5953 GCA_966250755.1 uncultured Gammaproteobacteria bacterium
ACCTGGCCGCGATCGCCGGCGAGCGCCTTCCCCTCCTGCAGGCTTACACCGAGGGCGTAAATGCGGGGCTGGCCGGCCTGCGCACGCGGCCCTGGCCCTACCTGCTGCTGCGCACGCAGCCCGCGCCGTGGACGCCGGAGGACACCGGCCTGGCCGGCTACGCGATGTTCTTCGACCTGCAGGACGAGTCGAACTCGCGCGAACTGGCCCTGCTGCGCATCCGCCGCGTGGTACCGCCGGCGCTCTACGCACTGATCTCCGCCGACGGCACCGAGTGGGACGCGCCGCTGGTCGGCCGCGCCCGCGGCAACGTGGCGCTGCCCGATGCCGCGACGCTCGATCTGCGCCGCCTGCCGATGTTGCCGGAGGAACGCGAGCACGGCGAGTCCGAGCCCGCCGCGCCTGGCAGCAACAATTTCGTGGTCGCCGGCGCGCTCACCGCCGACGGCCGCGCCATCCTCGCCAACGACATGCACCTGCAGCTGCGCGCGCCCAACCTCTGGTTCCGCGCGCGCCTGCTGTATCCGGATGCGAAAGCGCCGGGCGGCCAGGTGGATGTCGCCGGCTTCACCCTGCCCGGCACGCCGCTGGTGGTGGTCGGCAGCAACCGCCATGTCGCCTGGGGCTTCACCAACAGCTATGGCGACTGGGCCGACTGGGTGCATCCGGCCGAGGGCACGCTGCGCACCGTGCACGAAACCATCCGGGTGAAGGGCGGCGCCGACGTCGACCTGCCGGTGCAGGAAAGCCCCTGGGGCCCGGTGCTCGAGCAGGATTTCGACGGCCGACCGCTCGCGCTGTACTGGATCGCGCACGAACCGGGATCGCTGACGCTGGGGCTGGCGGACTTCGCGCGGGCAGGCAACCTGGACGAGGTCCTCGCGATGACGCGCGAGGTCGGCATCCCCGAGCAGAACCTGCTGGTGGCCGATGCGCAGGGCGACATCGCGTGGAAGCTGACCGGCGTGATCCCGCAACGCGGCGCGCGCGATCCGCGCGCCGTGGTGGACGGCGCGCAACTGCGCACGCCGTGGGCGCTCGGGCGCGGGCCGAGCATCACCCGCCCCGCCTCGCAGCGACTTTGGACCGCCAACGCCCGCACCCTCGACGGCGCCGCGCTCGCCACCGTCGGCGACGCCGGCTACGCCAATGGCGCCCGCGCCCGCCAGATCCGCAACGACCTGTTCGCGCGCGAGCGCTTCGACGAACGCGCGCTGCTGGCGATCCAGCTCGACGATCGCGCGCTGTTCCTCGAACGCTGGTGGCGGCGGCTGCGCGAGCGCGCAAGCGCATCGAAGGATCCCGCATGGCAGCAGCTGGAAGCGGCCACGCGCCAGTGGGAAGGCCGCGCCGCGCCGGACGCGGTCAGCTACCGGCTCACCCGCGCCTGGCGACTGGCCGTGGTCGAGCGCATCCGCCACGGGCTGATGGCGCCGGCGATGGTCGCGCTGGGCGAGGATTTCGTGATGCCCGACCTGCCGCAGCTCGAGGGTGTGGCCTGGCCGCTGGTGTCGCAGCGCCCCGCGCACCTGCTGCCGCGCCGCTACGCCAGTTGGGAGGCCTTGGAACTCGATGCCGCGCGCGAGGTCGTGGCCGCGCTGGGCAAGGAAGGGGCGATGGCGCAACGCACCTGGGGCGAACAAAACACCGCCCGCATCTGCCACCCCCTGGCGGCGGCCTTGCCGGGGCTGGCGAAGCGGTGGCTGTGCATGCCATCCGACGAACTCGCCGGCGACGGCAACATGCCGCGGGTGATCGCGCCCAGCTTCGGCGCCTCCGAGCGCATGGTGGTGTCGCCGGGACACGAGGAAGACGGCATCGTGCACATGCCCGGCGGTGCCAGCGGGCACCCGCTCTCGCCTTTCTGGGGCGCGGGCCACGCGGCCTGGGTACGCGGCGAAGCCACGCCTTTCCTGCCGGGCAAGGCCCGGCACGCCTTGCGGCTAATACCCTGAACAAACCGCGAGCCGGCTCACCGTTTCCGCGCTGGCCGGCGGTTTAGCCTACGCACATGAGCCAAACCCCGGACGCCTTGCCGCAGGACCCGGACATTTCCGCGGTCCGCAACGAGTTCGTGGAGAACTTGTGGCGCGGCATGCTGGCGATCGCCGTACTGTCGATCCCTCTGTCGATCGCGCGCATCGTCTACAGCGCGGCGCTGCCGCTTTACATGATGCACCTGGGGCTGGCGGCATTGGCGATCGTGGTGGCCGCGCTCAGGCACCGCATGCCGGCCGGCTGGCGCGCGGGCGTGCTGTTCGGGCTGCTGTGGGTGATCGGCCTGCCCGGCATCTTCCATTTCGGACTGGCCGCTTCCGGCACCTGGTGGTTGGTGCTCAGCGGCTTGGTGGCAACGACCCTGTATTCGCCGCGCTTCGGCATGGTGGTCGCGCTGCTGACCGGGCTGGTGCTGGTCGTGGCCGGACTGGGCTTCGTCACCGGCGTCATCCAGCCGGCGATCGCCTTCGAGAAGTACAGCGTGCTGTCCTCCTCATGGATCGCCACCATCCTGGTGACCGGGATCTTCTCGGTGCTGGTGCTGAAGAGTTTCGGCGGCTACACGCGTGCGATCGAACGATTGCTGGTGCGCATAAAGGTTCAGCGCGACGAGATCGAGCGGCTCTCGCTGCACGACCCACTGACCGGCCTGCCGCTGGCCACCCTGGCGAACGATCGGCTCGAGGTGGCGCTGCACGTGGCCCGCCGCGCGGGTCGCCGCGTGGCCTTGCTGTACGTCGACCTCGACGGCTTCAAGCAGGTCAACGACAGCTTCGGCCACGATGCCGGCGACTCGGTGCTGCGCGCCTGCGCCTGGCGCATGCGGCACGTGCTGCGTGGCGAGGACACGGTGGCGCGATTGGGCGGCGACGAGTTCATCGCGGTGGTCGGCGGCCTGTCGGAGCCGACGCAGGCCGGGCGGGTGGCGCAGAAACTCCTCGGCGCGCTCGCGCAGCCGCTGGAATACGACGGCCGTCCGCTGGCCGTCGGCGCCAGCATCGGCATCGCGCTGTTCCCGGACGATGGGCAGGACATGGCGGCGCTGCGCAAGCACGCCGACCGCGCCATGTACGAGGCCAAGCGCCAGGGTCGCAATCGCTACGCCTGGGCGACGACTCCCGTGGTGGGCGAGCAGATGCCAACCCTGCGCTGATCAGGGCAAGGCGAGGATCTTCTCCATCAGCGCCGGATCCTTCGGCAGCAGGTCGCTGGCCGGCAGGCGCTGCACCAGTTCGCGCCAGGCCGGGTTCATCGCGAAAGCCTTCTGGAACAGCGGCAGGCTCTCGTCCACGCGGTCGATGGCGGCCAGCGTGGCCGCGTGCCAGAACACCGCCTCGTCGTTGTCCGGCGACAACTTCTCGGCGGCGCTGTAGGCGGCCAGCGCCTCCTCGACCTTGCCGACCGTCATCAGGTCGTCGCCTTCGGTCATCTTGCGGTAGGTCCGGGCGACCTCGAGCACGCGGCGCAATTCCACCAGCGGCTCCTGGCTGTCCTCCACGCGCAGGTCGAAAACCTTGCCCTTCCATGCCGGCACGGTCGCGTCGCCCTGGACAACGAGAATCGCCGCGGACTGCTTGCCGCGCACGTCGCCGCCCGCGGCCTGCGCGGCGTCGAGCGCCGCCATCATGCGCGCGGCGAGGTCGCCTTCAGCCTTCTCGAAGGCCTGCTTCATCGCGGGGCAGATCGTCGGATTGGCCATCATGTTGGCCTGTACCGTGTAGTGCTCGCCGGCGATCTCGCAATGCGCGTCGATCGCCTTGTCGCCGGTGTGCACGGCCACGCGGCCCTGCGCATCCACCATGCCCACCTGGCGCACGTTGGTGTGCTGGTCCTTGGCGAGCAGGGCCTTGAGGGCCTCGGGCGCGCTGGCGCCGCCGCGCATCGCCGCCAGGCCGTTGGGGCCGTAGCTGACCTCGACGAAGCTCTGCGTGGCCACCGCGCCAACGCCGGGCTCGGCCCAGATGACGCTGCCGCCCACCGAGAACCAGTGCGACTGCACGGCGGCGCCCAGCTGACCGGTGGCCGGGTCGAAGGCGACGATGGAAAAGGTGTGGGCAGGCCGCATGGGCAGTCCGGCGCGGCGTCCGCTGGCGCCATCGGCGGCGAAGGCCTGGGTGGCGGCAGCGAGCGACAGCGCGCAGGCAACGGTGTTCGGCAGGCGACGCTTCATGGCGTGTTCTCCAAGGTGAGCAGGCGTTCGGCAAGGGCACGGTACAAGGCCGGCAGGCGCTCGAGCTCGGCCACGGCGATGTGTTCGTCGATACGATGGATGCTGGCGTTGACCGGGCCCATCTCCACCACCTCGGCGCCGAGCGGCGCGACGAAGCGGGCGTCGGAGGTGCCGCCGCCGGTGTTCTCGTCGGGTAGCGCGCCGCTGGCGTCCGTCAGCACCGCACGGGCCGCGGCGCGCAACGGCCCCTCGGCCGTCAGGAAGGGCTCGCCGCCGCGATGCCAGGCGATCGAATAGTCGAGCCCGTGCGCATCCAGGACCGCGTGCACCTCGCGCTCGAGCTCGGCAGCGTGCCAGCCCGGGTTGTAGCGGAAATTGAACACCACCTCGCAGGCGCCGGGAATGACGTTGTTGGCACCGGTGCCGGCATGGATGTTGGAGATCTGGAAACTCGAGGCCGGGAAGGCTTTCTCGCCCTCGCGCGGATAGCCCTCGTCCCAGCGGCGCGCGCACAGTGCGGCCAGGGCCGGCATCGCCTCGTGGATCGGATTGCGCGCCTTCTCCGGATAGGCGACGTGGCCCTGGATGCCGCGCACGGTCAGCGTGCCCGACAGGGTACCGCGACGGCCGATGCGCAGCAGGTCGCCGAGCACCGCCTTCGAGGACGGCTCGCCGGTCACGCACCAGTCGATGCGCTGCCCGCGCTCGCGGAAGACGTCCATCACCTTGCGCACGCCGTCGATCGCGTCGCCCTCCTCGTCCGAGGTCAGCAGCACGGCCACGGTGCCGGCGTGGGCCGGATGGGCGGCGACGAACTGCTCCAGCGCGACGACGAAGGCGGCGACGCTGCCCTTCATGTCGGCGGCGCCGCGGCCGTAGAGCACGCCGTCGCGGATCGTCGGCACGAACGGGTCGCTGGTCCACTGCCCCACCGGGCCGCTGGGCACCACGTCGGTGTGGCCGAGGAAGACCAGCACCGGCCCGCCGCGGCCGTGCGTGGCCCAGAGGTTCCTGACCGGCCCGAACGGCAGGTGCTCGATCGCGAAACCGGCTTGCGCCAGTCGTGCCGCCAGCAGGTCCTGGCAGCCGGCGTCCTCGGGCGTGACCGAGCGCCGCGCGATCAGGTCCTGCGTGAGCGCCAGCACCCCGCTCATTTCGGCCTGACCCCGAAGCGCTGCTTGAAGTCGTTGTCGCTGAAGCCTACCGACACCGCGCCGTCGGGCATCACCACCACCGGGCGCTTGACCACGGCCGGATGCTCGCGGATCAACAGCGTCCATTCCGGGTCCGACCCGGGCGACTTGCGCAGCTCGGGCAGCGAGCGCCACGTCGTCGAAGCCTTGTTCACCAGCGTGTCCCAGCCGCCGAGCTGCTTCGCCCAGTCCTTCAGCGTGGCGGGATCGATGCGCTGCGCGCGGTAGTCGACGAAGTCATGCGCGACGCCGGCGCGCTTGAGCCAGTTGCGCGCCTTGCGGCAGTTGTCGCAGGTGTCCAGGCCGTAGAGGGTGGGCAGGCTCACTCCACCGCACCCCGCAGCAGCTCGTTCACCGAGGTCTTGCTGCGCGTGCGCTCGTCCACCTGCTTGACGATCACCGCGCAGTACAGCGAGTGCGAGCCGTCGGCCGCCGGCAGCGAGCCCGACACCACCACGCTGCCGGCGGGCACCCGGCCGTAGCTGACCGTGCCGGTGGCGCGATCATAGATGCGGGTGCTCTGGCCAAGGAAGACGCCCATGCCGATCACGCTGCCGCGCTCGACCACCACGCCCTCCACCACCTCGGATCG
>CBININ010000148.1:0-5938 GCA_966250755.1 uncultured Gammaproteobacteria bacterium
CCCGACCCGGGCCCCGGGAGGCCGCGCCAGTATCGCCGGCGCTCGAGGCGGCGGACGGCCGCCGCACGCGTGCCGGCGTCTGCGCCCAAGCGGAACCTGACGCTGCCGCTCGCTTCCGTGACCAGTGCGGCGGCGCCGTGGCGCGTCCAGGCCTCCAGCGCCTCGGGCTTGGGCAGCGCTGCGCGGTTGCCGGCGCCGGTGCTGAAGACCACCCAGCGCGGCGAGCTCGCCGCGACGAAGTCGGCATCGGCGCCGCCGGCCGCGCCGTGACGCGGCGCGATCACCACGTCGGCGACCAGCGACGCGCCATGCAGCGACACCAGCCGCCGCTGCACGACCTCGCCGATGTCGCCGGGCAACAGCGCGGCATGGCCGTTCGCCGCGACCCGCAGCACGCAGGAGGCGTCGCGCCCAAGATGCGGGAAGTCCGGCGGCGGATGCAGGATGCGGAAATCCACGCCGTCCCAGCGCCAGCGCGCGCCCGCCTCGCACAGGCCCATGCCGGGGCGCGCCCAGCCTTCGGGCCCGATCACCCGCGTGCCGGGCCAGGCACGCAGGACCGCCTCCAGGCCGCCGGCGTGGTCGCGGCTGTCGTGGCTGACCACGATCAGGTCCAGCTTGGACACGCCAAGCGCGCGCAGCGCCGGCACCACCACCGTCTCGCCGCGGTCGGGCCCGCGACCGCCGGCCGCGCCGACGTCGTAGAGCACGCGGTGCGCATGCGTGCTGACCAGCACCGCCAGCCCCTGCCCCACGTCCAGCACCTGCACGTCCACCGCGCCCGGCGGCGGCAGGTCCACGCGCGGCCACAGCAAGGGCAGGAACAGCAGTGAAGCCAGCCAACGGTCGGGTACGGCGGCGGGCAACAGGCACCAGGCCGCGCCAGCCAGCGCGAGCGCCATGGCCACCCAGGCCGGTTCCGGAAACCAGGCCAGCGCCGCCGGCCAGGCCGCGATCGCCTCCAAGGCATGCCAAAGCCAGTCCATCGCCGTGGCCGACGCTTGCCAGCACCCGGCTGCGAGCCCGGGGTGCAAGGGCTCGATGGCCACACCGGCAAGGGCCAGCGGGACGACCACCAGGCTGATGACCGGCACGCCGAGCAGATTGGCGAGCGGCCCCGGCAGGCTGGCCTGGCCGAAGAACCAGACCGTCAGCGGCAGCAAGCCGACCACTGACACCAGTTGCGCACGCAGGAACAAGCGCCCGACGCCGAGTTCGCCCGTGCGCGGGAGGCACCACATCAGCCAGCCGACGCCGGCGAAGCTCAGCCAGAATCCCGCGGCGAGCACCGCCAGCGGATCGAAGGCGAGCACGCCCAGCAAGGCCAGGGCGAAGCCGGCGCGTGCCGCCGCCGCGCGTCGCGCCAATCGAGTCGCCAGCAACACGCCGATCATCAGCAGGGTACGCACGGTGGGCAAGGCGAAGCCGGCGAGCGCGGTGTAGCCCAGCGCCAGCGCGAAGGCGCCGAGGGCGGCCGCCTGCGGACGCGGCCAGCGTCTGCCCAGGGCCGGGACCAGCCACCATGCCAGTCGCGCCACCAGCGCGCCCAGGCCCGCGACCAGACCGACGTGGAAGCCGGAGATTGCTATCTGGTGGGTCAGGCCGGTCGCGCGCAATACCTCCCAATCGGCATCGGCGAGGCCGCGGGTGTCGCCCACCGCGAGCGCACGGACGAAGCGCCCGCGTTCGGCCGGCAGCGCGACGCCGATGCTTGCGGAGATGCTGTCGCGCACCCGATCGATGCCCTGACCGCCCGCGAGAGCGACGGCATCCCTGCCGTCGCGCACGTTGCCGGTCGCCGCCACGGCCTGCGCAAAGGCCTGGCGCTCGCCGTCGCGCCCGCCGGGATTGAGCAGCGCGCGCACCGGCCGCAGTCGCACCGGCAGGCGCCAGCGGCTGCCAGGCGCAAGCTCGCGCGGTGCCGGCCCGTACCAGCCGAGGCGCACGCGCGAACCGGCTCCGATCGGCACCGCGGGCATCGCGCGTTCGACCTCGAACTCGAAGTGCAACGCGTGTTCGCCGCGCTCCGGCAGGCCGACCACCCTGCCCTCCACCACCGCGTCGGCGGCCGGCGCGTCGGCAGGCCATTGCGCCTGCAGGCGGCAGCCCGCCACCAGGCAAGTCCAGGCCAGCGCGAGCAGGAAGGCGCCCGCCAGCCGCCGCCACCCGCCGATCCGCCATGCCATCGCGCCGAGCACCAGCACGCCCGCCGACAGCGCGGCGTGGGGCAAGGCGGGAAACACCTGCACGCAGCCGGCCCCGGCCAACGCCGCCCCCGCCACCCCGAGGCCGAGTGGCGGGAACGACGTGGGCCAGGCCATCAGTCGGCGTCGCGCAGTTCGATCAGCCGACCCTGGGTGAGCTCCAGGGTGCGGTCGAGCTTGCGGGCCAGGCGGCGGTCGTGCGTGACCATCACCAGCGCCGTGCCGCTTTCGCGGTTGAGTTCGAGCAGCAGGTCGAACACCGCCGCGGCGGTTTTCTCGTCGAGGTTGCCGGTGGGTTCGTCGCCGAGCACGCAGGCTGGCCGGGTGACGAGCGCGCGCGCGACCGCGGCGCGCTGGCGCTCGCCGCCGGACAGTTCGCCGGGCTTGTGCCCGAGGCGATGCCCCAGGCCCACGCGCTCGAGCAACATCCGTGCCGGCTCGCGAGAGGCGCGCGGGGACTCGCCACGTATCATCAGCGGGATCATGACGTTCTCGAGCGCGGTGAACTCGGGCAGCAGGTGGTGGAACTGGTAGATGAAGCCGAGCGCGCGATTGCGCAGCAGGCCGCGTGCCTTTTCCGGCAGCCGGGAAATTTCCTGTTCCTCGACGAAGACCTCGCCCGAGGAGGCGCTGTCCAGGCCGCCGAGCAGGTGCAGCAGCGTGCTCTTGCCGGCGCCCGAGGCGCCCACGATCGCGACGGTCTCGCCACGGTAAACCGACAGGTCGAGCCCGGCGAACACCGGCGTGACCAGCTTGCCTTCCTGGTAGGTCTTGCCGAGGTTGCGGGCGCGGATGACGACATCCCGCACCTGCGCCTCGTCCAGCGAATACGGGTTCATGGCGGCCTCACTCATAGCGCAGCGCCGAGGCAGGGTCGGTGCGCGCCGCGCGCCAGGCGGGGTAGATCGTGGCCAGCAGGCACATCAGGAAGGCGATCACCGCCACCAGGGTGACGTCGCTCGGCTCCACCGCGGTCGGCACGCCGCTGATGTAGTAGACATCGGGCGGCATGAGCTCGCTGCCGGTCATGGACTCGATCGCGTGCACCAGCACCGAAAGGTTGAGCGAGAGCAGCACCCCGCAGGCCACGCCCAGGCCGACGCCGACCACGCCGATGACCGTGCCCTGCACGATGAAGACCTGCATCACCGATCCGGGCGAAAGGCCCAGTGTGCGCAGGATGGCGATGTCGGCCTGCTTGTCCTGCACCAGCATGACCAGCGAGGACACCAGGTTGAAGGCGGCGATGGCGATCACCAGGGACAGCAGCACGAACATGATGGTCTTCTCCAGCTTGAGCGAGCGGAAGAAGTTCTCGTGGTCGCGGGTCCAGTCGCGCACCCGGTACATGCCGTCCATCTTGTTGGCCAGGCTGCGTGCGACACTCCAGGCGTCCCAGATGTCGGTGAGCTTGAGCCGCACGCCGGTGACACCCGGGCCCAGGCGCATCAGCTTTTGCGCGTCCTGCAGGTGGATGACCGCGAGACCGAAGTCATATTCCTGCGCGCCGACCTCGAAGATGCCGGCGACCTGGAAGCGACGTGCCCGCGGCACCGGCCCGATCGGCGTCACCGTGGCCTCGGACACGAACACGTTGACCGAATCGCCGACGCCCACGCCGAGCGCCTGCGCCAGTTCGCTGCCGAGGATGATGCGATAGCCGCCCGGCACCAGGTCGGTGAGCTTGCCCTGCTTCATCTTGCGATCGAGGTCGGAGACCGCCGGCTCGGCGGACGGCAGCACGCCGCGGATCATCGCGCCCTGCCGGCGGTTGCCCTGCAGCAGGGCCTCGGTCTGCACGTAGGGCGCCGCCCCGAGCACGCGCGCGTCGCCCTTGCTGACCTGCACGGCCCCTTGCCAATCCATCAGTGGGCCGTCGAGGCCGTCGATGGTGGCGTGCGAGACCATGCCGAGGATACGCTCGCGCAATTCCCGCTGGAAACCGTTCATGACCGAGATGGTGGTGATCAGCGCCATCACCCCGATCAGGATGCCGAGGATGGAGGCCATCGAGATGAAGGAGATGAAGCCGTTGCGGCGCTTGGCGCGCAGGTAGCGCAGTCCGATGGCGAACGACAGGGGCTGGAACATGGGCATCCTTGGCGGCTCAGCCCGGCATTGTCGCAAGGGCGGCGGCGGTTTGCGCGTTCCGACCGCGCGAGGCCAGCCGAAGTTTCCGCAGCCCCTCCGCGTCCAGCGTGTCGGGTGCCCAGGTCCAGGCGAGTCCCCGTCCGCGCGGCCCCCGCGCCCGCACAGTGGCCAGCACGCCACGCACCTGCACGCGGCAGGCCCGCAACAATACGGGCCGGCGCAGGGGTTCGAGCAGGACCACCCAGCCGCCGTCGTCGGCGATCCGCAGGGCGACCGGGGCCACGGCCAGGGCGCGGCGCAGCCGCCAGGCCGTGAACGGCAGCAGAACGAAGACCAGGGCGAGCGCCGCCAGGCGCGGCAATGCGCTGAGCCAGAGCGAAAGCGCGGCCAGTCCGGCCAGGGCCGCGCGCACACCCACCATCAAGCGCGAGGGGCGCCAGTCAAGCAGGAAGCTCGAGGAGGATTTCGACAAGGCCACGCAGCTCCGGGTCGGCGGGCCGCTCGCGGCCCATGCACCATGCCCAGAGCTTATCGTCCTCGCAGTCCAGCAGACGTAGGAACTGCTTTCTTTCCGCGTCCTCGGCCTGCGGCCAGCGCCGCTTGAGGTAGCGCAACATGAGCTGGTCCAACTCGCGCATGCCGCGTCGGCAGCGCCAGCGCAGGCGCCGCAGCTCGGCCTCGTCGTCGGCGGCCCAGGACACCGCGGCTCAGGCGCCGCGGCGCGCCATCATCAACTGCTTGATCTCGCCGATCGCCTTGCCGGGGTTGAGGCCCTTCGGGCAGGTCCGCGCGCAGTTCATGATGGTGTGGCAGCGGTAGAGCTTGAAGGGATCCTCCAGCTCATCCAGGCGCGCGCCGGTGTCCTCGTCGCGCGAGTCCACGATCCAGCGGTGCGCCTGCAGCAGCACGGCGGGGCCGAGGTAGCGGTCGCCGTTCCACCAGTAGCTCGGGCAGGAGGTGCTGCAGCAGAAGCACAGGATGCACTCGTAGAGGCCGTCGAGCTTGGCCCGGTCTTCCTTGGACTGCAGGCGCTCGCCGGCCGGCGGCGCGCTCTGCGTGCGCAGCCAGGGCCGGATCGAGGCGTATTGTGCGTAGACGTGGGTCAGGTCCGGCACCAGGTCCTTGACCACCGGCATGTGCGGCAGCGGGTAGATCGGCACCTCGGCCTTGCCGCAGTCCTCGATGCCCTTGGTGCAGGCAAGCGTGTTGGTGCCGTCGATGTTCATCGCGCAGCTGCCGCAGATGCCCTCGCGGCAGGACCGGCGGAAGGTCAGCGTCGGGTCGATCTCGTTCTTGATCTTGATCAGCGCGTCCAGGACCATCGGGCCGCAGGTGTCGAGATCCACCTCGTAGGTGTCGGTGCGCGGGTTCTCGGCGTCGTCCGGGTTCCAGCGGTAGATCTTGAAGCTGCGCACACGCTTGGCCCCCGCGGGCGCCTTGAAATGCTTGCCGCGGCGTACCTTGGAATTGCGGGGAAGGCTGAACTCGGCCATGTCTTCGGGTCTCTTGGTTCGCGGCCGCGCGAGGCGACCGCGACGGAAATCAGTACTTGCGCTCTTTCGGCGGGATGACGCTGACGTCCCGGGTAAGCACGCTCAGGTGCACCGGGCGGTAGTCGATCCGGGTCTGGCCCTTCTCGTCCA
>CBININ010000149.1:0-5927 GCA_966250755.1 uncultured Gammaproteobacteria bacterium
CCCGCGCAACGTCATCGCCGCCGGCCTGCTGGCGCGCAACGCCAACCGCGCCGGGTTGCTGCGCAAGCCCTGGGTCAAGAGTTCGCTGGCGCCCGGCTCGAAGGCGGTGGCGCTCTACCTTGAAGAGGCCGGCCTCAAGCAGGAACTCGAGAAGCTCGGTTTCGGCATCGTCGCCTTCGCCTGCACCACCTGCAACGGCATGAGCGGCGCGCTCGATCCGGCGATCCAGCAGGAGATCATCGACCGCGACCTGTATGCCACCGCGGTGCTGTCGGGCAACCGCAACTTCGACGGCCGCATCCATCCCTACGCGAAACAGGCCTTCCTGGCTTCGCCGCCGCTGGTGGTGGCCTACGCGATCGCCGGCACCATCCGCTTCGACATCGAGAAGGATGCGTTGGGCTTCGATGCCGCGGGCAACCCGATCACGCTGAAGGATCTTTGGCCCAGCGATGCGGAGATCGACGCGGTGGTGCGCGCTGCGGTGAAGCCCGAACATTTCCGCAAGGTCTACGAGCCGATGTTCCGCCTCGCGGTGGACTCGGGCGAGCGGGTGAGCCCGCTCTACGACTGGCGCCCCGCCAGTACCTACATCCGCCGCCCGCCGTACTGGGAAGGCGCGCTGGCCAAGCCGCGCACGCTCACCGGCATGCGGCCGCTGGCCCTGCTGGGCGACAACATCACCACCGACCACCTCTCGCCCTCGAACGCCATCCTCGCCAGCAGCGCCGCCGGCGAATACCTGGCGCGGATGGGCCTGCCGGAGGAAGACTTCAACTCCTACGCGACCCATCGCGGCGACCACCTGACGGCGCAGCGCGCGACCTTCGCCAATCCCACGCTGGTCAACGAGATGGCGGTGGTCGACGGCGCGGTGAGGAAAGGCTCGCTGGCGCGCGTCGAGCCCGAAGGCCAGGTCATGCGCATGTGGGAGGCGATCGAGGCCTACATGGAGCGCGGCCAGCCGCTGATCATCATCGCCGGCGCCGACTACGGGCAGGGCAGTTCGCGCGACTGGGCCGCGAAGGGCGTGCGCCTGGCCGGCGTCGAGGCGATTGCCGCGGAGGGCTTCGAACGCATCCACCGCACCAACCTGATCGGCATGGGCGTGCTGCCGCTGGAGTTCGCGCCCGGCACCACGCGCAAGACGCTGGGGTTGGACGGTAGCGAGACCTACGACGTGGTCGGCAACCGCCTGCCGCGTGCCACGCTCACGCTGGTGGTGAACCGCCGCAATGGCGAGCGCCTCGAGGTACCGGTGCTCTGCCGCCTGGACACCGCCGAGGAGCTGTCCATCTACGAAGCCGGCGGCGTGCTGCAGCGCTTCGCCCAGGACTTCCTCGAAACCGCGCAGGCCGCCTGACATGTCGAATGCCCCGCAGATCCGCATCCCGGCCACCTACATGCGCGGCGGTACCAGCAAGGGCGTGTTCTTCCGCCTGGAGGACCTGCCGGAGGCCGCGCGCGTGCCCGGCCCGGCGCGCGACGCCCTGCTGATGCGGGTGATCGGTTCGCCCGATCCCTACGGCAAGCACACCGACGGCATGGGCGGCGCCACCTCCAGCACCAGCAAGTGCGTGATCATCTCGAAGTCCACGCAGCCTGGCCACGACGTCGACTACCTCTACGGCCAGGTGTCCATCGACACCGCCTTCGTGGACTGGAGCGGCAACTGCGGCAACCTGAGCACGGCGGTCGGCCCCTTCGCGATCGCCAACGGCTTCATCGATCCGATGCGCCTGCCCAAGGACGGCAGCGTCCCGGTGAGGATCTGGCAGGCGAACATCGGCAAGACCATCGTCTGCCACGTGCCGATCGGCAACGGGCAAGTCCAGGAGACGGGTGACTTCGAGCTCGACGGCGTGACCTTTCCCGCGGCCGAGATCGTGCTCGAGTTCATCGACCCGTCGGACGAGGGCGAAGGCGAGGGCGGCGGTGCGCTGTTCCCGACCGGCAACCTGGTCGACACGCTGGACGTGCCGGGCATCGGCGCGCTCGAGGTGACGATGATCACCGCCGGCATCCCGACCGTGTTCGTCAACGCCGCCGACATCGGTTACACCGGAACCGAGCTGCAGGATGCGATCAACGGCGATGCAAAGGCACTGGCGATGTTCGAGACCATACGCGCGCATGGCGCGCTGCGCATGGGCCTGATCGCCGACCTCGCCGGCGCGGCGAAGCGCCAGCACACGCCCAAGGTCGCCTTCGTGGCGCCGCCGGCCGACTACGTCGCCAGCAGCGGCAAGCGCGTGGCCGCCGGTGACATCGACTTGCTGGCGCGAGCAATGTCGATGGGCAAGCTCCACCACGCGATGATGGGCACCGCCGCGGTGGCGATCGGTACCGCCGCGGCCATCCCCGGCACGATCGTCAACCTGGCGGCCGGCGGCGGCAGCCCGCCGGCCGTGCGCTTCGGCCACCCCAGCGGCACCCTGCGCGTGGGCGCCGAGGCCGCGCAGGCGGACGGCCAGTGGGTGGTGCGCAAGGCGGTGATGAGCCGCAGCGCCCGCGTGCTGATGGAAGGCTGGGTGCGGGTGCCGGCGGCCTGATCCGGGCGGCCTCGGCGGGCCTCAAATTGACCCATCGGGCCCCAGCGCCTAGAATTCGCGCCTTCCGTTGCCGGAATAGCTCAGTCGGTAGAGCGGCGCATTCGTAATGCGTAGGTCGCAGGTTCGACTCCTGTTTCCGGCACCATCTCCAGACCGCGTCCCGTGCGTCGTGTCCCGTCAGCGGGCGATTCCCCGGACGGTCGCAATCTCAGGGTCGCAGGTTCGACTCCTGTTTCCGGCACCACTCCCTGGTCCTCCTGCCCCGACCTACTCCGCGGCTTGCAGGAAGTCCTTCAGATTCGCCGCGAACTCGTCCGGCTGGTCGAGCATCACGTAGTGCCGGCTGTCCTGGACATGGACCAGCCTGGCCTGCGGCAGTGCCGCATACGCGGCCCGGTAGAGCGGGTCCATCTTCGCGCTGCCAACATAGAGCACCGTGACCGGCCCGGTGATGGCCTTCAGGCGCGGCCGCAGGTCGGTCACCATCACTTCCTCAAACAGGCGACCGGATACGTCGAGATCGCTGGCGGACGCCTGGCGGGCATAGTCGCTCGCCAGCGAGGGGTCGCGGATCATCGTCGGGTATACCTGCTGCATGGAGGCCGCGAAATCGCCGCTGAACATGCGGGCGCGCGTGTCGGCGCCCAGGCGAATCGCCTCGGCGGGCGTCACTGCCGGACCGGCGAAGAGCATCGCCCCGAACGGCACGGTGTCCACGATCATCGTGCGCGACACGGTGGTCGGCAATGCCGCGGCCGTCATCAGCGCCAGGTGTCCGCCCAGAGAATGGCCCACCACGGTCGGGCGTTGCAGCCGCGAGCCAACGATGTAGCGCACGATTTCGCCGGCCAGGGGGTCGAGCAGCGGGCCAGGGGTCGCGTTCGCGCGGGGCGGCGTGCCGGCGAAGCCCTCGACCTGGACCAGGTGATAGCGATAGCCCGGCACGGCGGCGACCGTTGCGTTCCAGACGTCCCGCGAGGTGGCGAGGCCGGGGATGAGCACCACGTCGGGTCCGCTGCCGCGGGTGACGACCGAGATCCTGCCGGATTCGAAGGCAGGGGGCGCGTCAGGCCTCGGCGCGGAGCAGGCGGCAAGCCATAAGGTCGAGGAGGCGATGAGACTGAGCGCGGCGCGACCGGTGACCATGGGTGCTTCCTGCGTGGGACGAGGTCTCGATCATGCCACGCACCACGGCAAGCCCTGCCGCCTACCAGAGCTTGCCCGGCTGCGGGCGGAATCGCCAATCGCTGGTTGGCTTTCCATCAGGAACCGCACTTGCCCATGAATGGTCGATGGCCCTTGTGACCGGCCCGCCCCGTGCTCGCGAACATGAACCTCCAACCCGGCACCATCCTGCGCGGCGCCCTGACCCTGGTGCCCGGCATCGAGCGCTTCGCGCCCCGCATCGGCATCGGTACCGGCGGTACCGACTCGGCCGCCTACTGCCACGGCGTCTGGCTCAAGCACCTGGTCATGCTCTGGGAGAACGGCATGCGCGGCATGCCGACGACCATGGCCGAGCTCGGGCCGGGGGATTCGCTCGGCATCGGCCTGTGCGCCATGCTCAGCGGCGTGGACCACTACGTCGCCCTCGACGTGGTGCAGCACTTCGACCAGGCCTCCAACCTGGCCGTCTTCGACGAACTGGTCGAGCGCTTCCGCGACCGCCTGCCGCGCTGGCGCAAGGGCTGGCCCGACATCGATCCCTTCCTCGACGAGAGGATGTTCCCCGCGCAGATCCTTACCGAAGAGCGGCTGCAGGCAGCGCTGGCGCCGGAGCGGGTGGCGGCCATCCGCCGCGCGCTCGAAGGCCGCGCGCAGGCGGGCGACCGCGTGAGCCTGCGCTCGGTCGTGCCCTGGGACGAGGCGGCGGTGGTCGAGCCAGGCAGCGTCGACCTGTTGCTGTCGCACTCCGTGCTCGAGCATGTGGTCGACCTGGACAAGACCTACCGCGCGATCCGGGCCTGGCTGCGGCCCGGCGGCTGGATGTCGCACCAGATCGACTTCAAGTCGCACGGCCTGGCCGGCGAGTGGAACGGCTACCGCGGCTACCCGGAGCCGCTGTGGAAGCTGGTGCTCGGCAGCCGGCCCTTCCTGCTCAACCGGCAACCCTGGTCCACTCATGCGCGCCTGCTCGAGGACAACGGCTTCGAACTGGTCTGCGTGATGCGCCAGCACATCCGCGACCGCGGGCTGCGCCGCGACCAGCTGGCCGCGCGCTGGCGCGGCCTGAGCGAGGACGACCTGACCTGTTCCGGCGCCTTCGTGCAGGCGCGCCGGGCGGTTGCCGAAGTCGCCGCGCCTCCGGCGCGAACGCCGGATACGGCGGCGGTTCGCTCGCGCGCCTAGTCGGACTGCGCGACCACGAACTCGCGGACCAGCACCCGGTCCGAGGGCGAGAGCTGCTCGAACAGCAGGCCACTCAGGCAGCCCTCGTCGCCGACGTGGACATGGCAGATGCGCGCCACCGCCACTACGTAGGACAGCGCGCCGTCCTCGCCCAGCGAGAACTCCAGGCTGACCAGGTCGCCGATGGCGCCGGCGGTGTCGCCCGAACGCACCAGCGCTCCCTCGGCACTCAGGTCCACGATGGTGACCGGCTGGGCCTCGCGCGTCACGACGCCGGTCAGCGTGGCCTGCAGCGAGGTGCGGATGCGCAGCGAGTTGCGCACCTTGCGCGCCTGCACCGACTCCGGCCAGGACAGCACCGCGTAGGCGTAGTAGGGCTCGCGGAAGGTGAAGTCGAAGGCCTGGATCACCTTCGACACGAAGTGGAAGTCGTATTGCCCGGTGAAGCCGCGCACCACGAAAGTCTCGCCCGCCTTCATGCCGGTCTTGATGCTGAAGGTGCCCACCGGCACTACCATGAGGCACTTGCCCTCGATGACGCCGAGGTACTGCGCCTCGTAGTCGGGCGAGTTCTTCTGCATGCGCTGGGTCTGCAGGAACATGCCGGGCCGCAGCTTGAGGGTGCGCAGGCTGACTTCCGCGAACTCGGGAAGGGCCGGGGTCGCCGGCGGGGCCGTCGCGATTGCCGGATTGCTTGCCATTCGGGGTCCCTCCGCGGACGCAAAGCGCGCGCTTCCCGGCCGATTGTGCGCCCGCGGGGCGGCCCCCGGTATGCGTAGATGCCGCAAATTCCTACCGCCGATCGGGCCGGTCGCGCTATCGCCCGCCGGTCGCCCCGGCTAGCATGGCGGCTCCCCAGAAACGCTCGATGCCGGGACGCCGCGTGGCCAAAGCCAAGACCGCCTATGTCTGCGCCGAATGCGGCGCGAGCTTCACCCAATGGCAGGGCCAGTGCGGGGCGTGCGGCGCCTGGGACACGCTGTCGGAGTTCGTCGTCGAGCCGGCGGCGGCGGTGAAAGGCGCCGG
>CBININ010000150.1:0-5908 GCA_966250755.1 uncultured Gammaproteobacteria bacterium
GGGCTTCGCCGCGATGCGCGAACTCGGCGCGGCGCTGCGCGATTTCCGCGCCAGCGGCAAGCCGCTGGTCGCCTACGGCGCCGCGATGGAACAGAAGGGCTATTACCTCGCCGCGCAGGCCGACCAGGTGTACCTGGATCCCGATGGCGCGATCCTGCTCGAGGGCCTGGGCCGCTACCGCCTCTACTACCGCGAAGGACTGCAGGACAAGCTGGGCGTGGACGTGCACCTGTTCCGCGTCGGCGAGTTCAAGTCGGCCGCCGAGCCCTACATCCTCGACGCCGCCTCGCCGGAATCGCGCGAGGCCGACCTGTTCTGGATGAACGACCTGTGGCAGCGCTACCTCGCCGACGTCGCCGCCGCGCGCAAGCTGCCGGTCGCCGAGCTCACGGCCCTGGTGAACGAACTGCCCGCGCGCATCCAGGCCGAACGCGGCGACCTGGCGCAGCTCGCGCTCGACGCCAGGCTCGTGGATGGCCTGAAGACGCAGCAGGAGTTCGAGAAGCTGATCGCCGAACGCGGCGCCTGGGACGAGGAGGCGCACAGCTTCCGCCAGGTCGGCCTGTATCCCTACCTGCTGCAGCGCAAGGCCGGCCGCGGCGGCCTGCTCGATCGCCACGGCGAGGTCGCGGTGGTGGTGGCGCAGGGCGAGATCACCGACGGCGAGCAACCGCCCGGCACGGTCGGCGGTGAGTCGACTTCCGCGCTGATCCGCCAGGCGCGCGAGGACGACCAGGTCAAGGCGCTCGTGCTGCGCGTGGATTCGCCCGGCGGCGGCGTGATGCCGTCCGAACTCATCCGCCGCGAGGTCGCGCTCACCCGTGCCGCCGGCAAGCCGGTCGTGGTGTCGATGGGTAATGTCGCCGCCTCGGGCGGTTACTGGATCTCGATGGACGCCGACCGCATCCTCGCCGATCCGTCCACCATCACCGGCTCGATCGGCATCTTCGGCCTGTGGATGAGCGCGCCGCGCGCGCTCGACAAGATCGGCGTGCACAGCGATGGCGTCGGCACGACGCCGCTGGCGGGCGCCTTCGACCTGAGCCGGCCGCTGGATCCCCGCGTCGGGATGGTGATCCAGTCGGTGATCGAGCACGGCTACGCGCAGTTCATCGGCAAGGTGGCGCGTGCGCGCAACAGCGAGCCCGCCAAGGTGGACGCGATCGCCCGCGGCCGGGTCTGGAGCGGCGCGCAGGCCAGGGAGCGCGGGCTGGTGGACGAA
The DNA here is from genome assembly GCA_966250755.1 of uncultured Gammaproteobacteria bacterium. Lineage (GTDB taxonomy): Bacteria > Pseudomonadota > Gammaproteobacteria > Xanthomonadales > Xanthomonadaceae > Arenimonas. The sequence goes on from CBININ010000150.1 coordinate 1,223, forward strand.
CTCGGCGGGCTGCGCGAAGCGCAGGCCGAGGCCGCCCGGCTGGCGAAGCTGGGCAAGGACTACGACGTGCAGTACATCGAGAAGCCGCTGTCGGCGATCGAGCAGATCTTCCTGGACATGAGCCGCAGCGCGCGCATGGCCGGCCTGGTGCGCAATTTGGGCGCCGCCCCGGCGCTGCTGGGCGAGGACACGGTCGCGCGTGTGCACGACGAACTGGCCTGGCTGCGCGGCCCGAAGGGCGCCAGCCCGGTGCGGGCGGTGGCGCACTGCCTGTGCGGGTTCTGACCCCGCGCTGATCCGGCCAGCGGGCCGGCGGCTCAGCCGCCGGCGTCCTTGAGCTCCTGCTCGCGGCGCTTGTCGGCCTCGATCACCGGGTCGTTGGCGGCCTTGGCGCGGTCGATCGGCTGCTGGATGTGGTCGCGCAGCTCGTTGGCCTCGACTTTCTCTTTCTCCGCCGCCTTCTGCGCCTGGATGTCGTGGGCGACGTCGCAGCCGGTCGCCAGCCAGGCCAGGCCGAGGGTGAGCAGGATCATGCGCATGGCGGCTTCCCAGGTCGAGGGTGGAGAGGGCGCGGCCGCTGCGGGAGCCGCCTCGCTGCGGCTATCCTACGCCCACGCGGCGGCCTCGCCGTGCCGTGCATCACGGAGGGCGAATGGACGCACATCGCTGGCGCCTCGAGGGACAGGTCGCCCTGGTGACCGGCGCCAGCGTGGGCATCGGCCGCGCCATCGCCGACGAACTGCTGGGCCTGGGCGCCGACGTGCTGGTGGTCGCGCGCGACGCCGACACCCTCGAGGCCACCGCCGCCGAACTGGCGGAGGCGCATCCCCGACGTGAGGTACGCCACTTCGCCGCCGACGTCGCCGACGGCGAGCAGCGCCGCGAGATCTTCGACTGGGTGGAGGACCTGGGCGAGGGCCTGCACATCCTGGTCAACAACGCCGGCACCAATACCCGCCGCGCCGCGATGGATTACGCCGAGGACGAGTGGCGCGCGATCTTCGAGACCAACCTGTTCTCGGCCTTCGAACTCTCGCGCTTCGCCTTCCCGCTGCTCAGCCGGCACGCCAGTTCGAGCATCGTGAACGTCGGCAGCGTGTCGGGCCTGACCCACGTGCGCACCGGCGCGGCCTACGGCATGAGCAAGGCGGCGCTGCACCAGCTGACGAAGAACCTGGCCTGCGAGTGGGCCGAGGACGGCGTGCGCGTCAACGCGGTCGCGCCCTGGTACATCCGCACCCGCCGCACCTCCGACGCGCTGGCGGACCCGGAGTACTACGAGGAAGTCATCGATCGCACGCCGATGCGCCGCGTCGGCGAGCCGGAGGAAGTGGCCGCGGCGGTGGCCTGGTTCTGCCTGCCGGCGGCGAGCTACGTCACCGGTGAGTGCATCGCGGTGGACGGCGGCTTCCTGCGCTACGGGTTCTGAGCGCGGCTCAGAAGCAGCTCTCTTCCACGATCTGCGTGAGGCGGTCCAGTTCCGACCTGCGGTAGGCCGCGGTGTCGCTGAAGGCCCGGGTGACGGCCGAGACCGCGTCCTTGCGCATCTGGATCCAGCGCGCGCAGGCGGCGCGGTCCGACAGCCGCACGCAGCTGTCCTCGACCCAGCGGCAGCTCAGGGCCTGCTGCGGCGTGAGCTGGTTCGGATACGGGTAGTAGATCACCAGCGGCTCGCAGCGCGGGTTGGGGTCGTAGCTCTCGCTGAAGCGCTCGTCGCCGTCGTAGCTGGTGCACTTGTACATCGGGGGAGGCGGGATCGGCAGGCGCGGCGGCGGCGCGTCGGCGTCGACGAGGTCGGGCTGCGGCATCGCCGGGGTGTCGGCCACCTTCACCGCCTTCGAACTCACCGGCGGATCCTTCGGCCGCGTCATGGCGCGGGTTTCCTCGCGACTGCCCGGCGGGCAGGGATCGTCCTGCAGCGTGACCTGTCCGCGCGCGTCGGTGCAGCGGTGCACGGTGACCGTGCCGGCGTCCGCATCGGCCTTCGCGCCCGCCGCGTCCTTGGGTTTCGGCGCGATCACGGTGGCGGTCACGCCGGCCGCCGGCGGAGCCGGTACCTTGGTCGGAAGCTTCGTCGGGGCGGCGAGAGTTCGCGCGGATGCGAGACCTGCCGCAGCCTGCGCCGACGCGACCGACGCGGGCGCGCACACGGGCAGTGCAATCGCCAGGAAAGCCGTTAAGCTGGAACGCATCCACGCCATGCCGGGCATTGTGCGACCGCCCCGGCGCCGCCGCTACCGGGAGTGCCTGCATGTCCGAGCCGCTGTTCAGCTTTGTGTTCGCCGACGCGCGCGGGCGCTGCCCATGAACAACATCGCCAGCCTGCTGGTGCGCAGCGCACGCCTGTTTCCGCATCGCATCGCCGTGCATGCCGGCGCGCGCTCGCTGACCTACGCCGAACTCGACGCCGCCGCCAGCCGGCTGGCGCACGGCCTGCGCACGCTGGGCATCGCGCCCGGCGACAAGGTGGCCTTGAGCTGCCCGAACGCGCCGTGGTTCCCGATCTGCTACTTCGGCATCCTCAAGGCCGGGGCGGTGGTGGTGCCGCTCAACATCCTGCTCAAGGCGCCGGAAATCGCCTACCACCTGCAGGATTCCGAGGCCCGCGCGCTGCTCTGCTTCGAGGGCACGCCGGACCTGCCCATGGCCCAGGAGGGTCGCGAGGCGGTGGCGCGCAGCCCGGGCTGCGAGCACTTCTTCGTGCTCACCGCCGATCCCGCGGGCGCCTCGCCGCTGGAGGGTACGCGCGCGATCGCCGAACTGCTGAGCGACGAGCCCACCCGCGGCGAGCCGGCGCAGACCGCCGCCGACGACACCGCGGTGATCCTCTACACCTCCGGCACCACCGGCACGCCCAAGGGCGCGGAGCTGTCGCATTCCAACATCGTGACCAACGCGCTGTGCTGCGTGGCGCTGACCAGGCTCGACAGCCGGGACGTGCAGCTGATCGCGCTGCCGCTGTTCCACACCTTCGGCCAGACCGTGCAGATGAACGCGGTGGTGGCGGTCGGCGCGAGCATGGTGCTGATGCCGCGCTTCGAACCCGAGGCCGCGCTGCAGGCGATGGCCGCGCACGGGGTGACGGTGTTCTGCGGCGTACCCACCATGTTCATCGGGTTGCTGAATGCCGAGGACGCCGCGCGCAGCGGCCTGCGCGAGGCGGTGGCCAAGACGCTGCGACTGGGCGTGTCGGGCGGCGCGCCGATGCCGGTGGCGGTGTTGCGGCGCTTCGAGCCGGAGTTCGGCGTCACCATCCTGGAGGGCTTCGGCCTGTCGGAGACCAGCCCGGTCGCGACCTTCAACCACTTCGACTCGCAGCGCATCCCCGGCAGCATCGGCCAGCCGATCATCGGTGTGGAGGTCGGGATCATGGACGAGGACGGCAAGCTGCTGCCCGACGATCGCGATGGCGAGATCGTGGTGCGCGGCCACAACGTGATGAAGGGCTATTACCGCCGGCCAGAGGCGACCGAACAGGCGATCCGCGGCGGCTGGTTCCACACCGGTGACATCGGCCGGCGCGACGCCCAGGGCAACTACTTCGTGGTCGACCGGCTCAAGGACATGGTCATCCGTGGCGGTTTCAACGTCTATCCGCGCGAGCTCGAGGAAGTGCTGATGACGCACCCGGCGGTGGCGCTGGTGGCGGTGATCGGCGTGCCGCACCCGGTGCACGGCGAGGAAATCAAGGCGGTGATCGTGCCGCGGCCCGGCACCCGGCCCGAACCCGAGGAGATCGTCGCCTGGTGCCGCGAGCGGATGGCGGCCTACAAGTACCCGCGCATCGTGGAGGTGGTGGAGGCCCTGCCGATGACCGCCACCGGCAAGATCCTCAAGCGCGCGCTGCGGGCCTAGCGACGGCGGGTTTCTTCTTCGCCGGCGCCTTCTTGGTCGCGGTGCCGGCCGCCTTCTTCACGGCCTTTTTCGCCGGCGCCCTTTTCGCGGCCTTCCGCACCGCCTTCTTCGCGGCCTTCTTCGCGACCTTCTTCGGCGCCTCGCCGCCATCGGCCGCAGCTTTCTTCGCCGGCGCCCTGGTGGCCGCCTTCTTCGCCGCCACCTTGCGGCCGAAGCGCCCGCGCTGCGGCCGGAACGGCGCCGCGGCCAGGATCGCCTCGCACTCTTCCAGGGTCAGCGTCTTCGGCTCGCGGTCCTTGGGGATCTTGCCGTTCTTCTCGCCGTCGGTGATGTAGGCGCCGTACTTGCCGTTGAGTACCTGCACCTTGCTGCCCTCGAACTGCTTGATCAGGCGGTTGGCGAGCAGTTCCTCGCGCGCGTGGATCAGCGCGGCGGCGGCGTCGAAGCCGATGGTGTAGGGATCGTCCTCCTTGCCCAGCGAGGCATAGGTCTCGCCGCGCTTGGCGAAGGGGCCGAAGCGGCCGATCGCCACGCTCAGCTCCTTGCCGTCGAGCAGGCCGAGCTTGCGCGGCAGCGTGAACAGCTTGAGCGCCTCGTCCAGGGTGATGCTGTAGATGCTCTGGCCCGGGCGCAGCGAGGCGAAGGTCGGCTTCTCCTCGTCGTCCACGGTGCCGATCTGCACCATCGGCCCGTAGCGGCCGATGCGCGCGATCACGGGCTTGCCGGAGGCGGGGTCGACGCCGAGCTCGCGCGCGGTGTCCTCGCCGCCGCGCGGCTCGTTGCTCTCGGTGTCCACCATCTGCTTGAAGGGCTTCCAGAAGCGCTCCAGCA
>CBININ010000151.1:0-5863 GCA_966250755.1 uncultured Gammaproteobacteria bacterium
CCGGCTCGCGCTTCGGCCTGTACCGGGACGGCACCGGCTTCGACACCCGCTACGATCCCCGCGAGGCCGCGCGCGCCAACGCCGCGTACGTCAACGAGCGCTTCGCCGAGCTCAACCGCAACCTCGAGTACACCGTCGCCGCCTACAACGGCGGCGAGGGTCGCGCCGCGCGCCTGTTCCAGGCCAACGCCGGCGCGAGCTTCTGGTCGCCGCAGGTCTACGCGCAGCTGCCGCCGGAGACCCGTGACTACGTGCCGGCGGTGATCGCCGCGGCCTGGCTGTTCCTGCACCCGAAGAAGTACGGCCTGGAATTCCCGAAGGTGGATCCGACGCCGGCGCAATTCAGCCTGGCGCGTGACACGTCGATCAATGAACTCACGATCTGCCTCGGCAACGGTGGCAGCCGCGACGGCTGGTTCCGGGTGCTGCGCAACCTCAACCCGCGTTACGAGGCCGGGTCGACGATCCCCACCGGCACCGTGCTGCGGGCGCCGAAGAAGGTTGCCGCGCTGTACCAGCGCAACTGCGTGCAGGGCCCGCGGGCGGCGCTGGCGCAGGAACTGATGCGCGCGAACAAGTCGCTGCTGCCGGGCGGCGAGTTGATGGTGGCCACGGCGGCGCCGGCGCCCGCGCCGCAGGCCGCGAAGAAGAAGTCCGCCGGACCCCAGCACTACAAGGTGCGCGCGGGCGACAGCCTGATTGCCATTGCCCGCGAGCACAGCTGCGATCTCGGCGAACTGGCCAAGGCCAATCGCCTGCGTTCGCCCAGCTACATGATCAAGCCGGGCCAGCGCCTGAAGCTCAAGGGCTGCGGCGACGAAAGCTAGGCGCCGGTTCCTGCCCGAGGCCCGCGCAAAATCGGAATGGAATCAGACCGCGTCCCACCCGGGACGCGGTCTGAACCGGTCGCCGTAGCGCGCGGCGAGTTGTTCCAGGCGCGCCTTCAGCTTCGCCGCCCCCACCGAACGGATGTACTCGATCGGGCCACCGCGGAACGGTGCGAACCCCGTACCGAAGATTACCCCGGCGTCCAGCAAGTCGGCATCGGCGACCACGCCGTCATGCAGGCAGGACACGGCCTCGTTGAGCAGCGACAGCACCAGGCGGTCTTCCAGGTCCGCGGGCGCCTCGTAGTTCGCCGGCAGCGGCGGCTTGACCGGCCTGTCGTTCTCCCACGTGTACAGGCCCTGGCCGTCCTTCTTGCCGCGTTTGCCCGGCTCGACCTTGAAGGCCTCCGGCAGCACCTGCCCGTGGAAGTCGGCCATGATCTTGCCTACCGAGGCCGCGACATCGAGCCCGACGGTGTCCACCAGCTCGATCGGCCCCATCGGCATGCCGAACTTCAGCGCCGCCTTGTCGATCGCCGCGCCCGGGATGCCTTCGCTGTGGCAGAGGATGGCTTCCTGCATGTAGGGCGCGAGGATGCGGTTGACCAGGAAGCCCGGCGTGCCGGCCACCGGCACCGGCAGCTTGTCGATCGCCCGGCAGAAGGCGGCCAGTCGCCGCTCCATCTCCGGCGCCATGAAGTCGTGCCTCACGATCTCCACCAGCGGCATCAGCGCCACGGGATTGAAGTAGTGCAGGCCGGCGAACTGGCTCTGCTTGCGCAGGTTCGCCCGCAATTCGGTCAGCGGGATCGAGCTGGTGTTCGACACCAGCAGCGCCTCGGGTTTCATCGACTCCTCGAGCTTCGCGTACAGCGCCTTCTTGGCGTCTGCGTTCTCGAAGATCGCCTCGATCACCAGGTCGGCCTTCGACACGCCCGCGCCCTCGACGTCGGCCACCAGGCGCGCCGCGGTCGCCTCGCGCCTGGCCGGATCCTTCACCCGCTTCTCGAACAGCTTCGCGGCGCGGTCCATCGCCGGCTGCACGTACTGCATCTCGCGGTCCTGCAGGGTCACGGTGAAGCCGCGCAGCGCGCACCAGGCGGCGATGTCGCCGCCCATCACGCCGGCGCCGACCACGTGCACATGGCTGATGCCATGATCTTTCCCGCCCAGGCCCTTCAACCGGTCCATCAGGAAAAACACCCGCACCAGGTTGCGCGCGGTTGGCGTCTTTGCGAGAGCGACCACCGACTTGGCCTCGGCCTTCAGCGCGGCGTGGATGGGCAGTCCGCCGCTGCGCTGCCAGGTGGCAATGAGCGAGTAGGGCGCCGGGTAGTGTTCCTTGCGCGCCTTGCGCGCGACCTGCTTGGCCATCTGCGGCGCCAGCAGCTGCCGCGCCGGCCAGGTGTTGGTGGCCCAGGCGAGCATCCGCTGCTTGAGCGGGCGCGCCGGGCGCTGCTGCAGCAGGCCGATCGCGGCCTCGAGCAGGCGCGCGGGCTCGACCACGCGATCCACCAGGCCGATAGCCTGCGCCGCCTTGGCCGAGAGGTTGCGCTGGGTCAGCATCATGTCGAAGGCCGCCGGCGCGCCGACCAGCCGCGGCAGGCGCACGCTGCCGCCCCAGCCCGGGTAGATGCCCAGCTTGATCTCCGGCAAGCCGATCTTCGTCGACTCGTCGCTGCTGGCCACGCGGTAGCGGCAGGCCAGCGCCAGTTCGGTGCCACCGCCCATGCAATGTCCGTGGATGGCCGCCACGGTCGGGCACTTGAGCTCGGCGAGCCGCTGGTAGACCAGCTGGCCGCGGCGGATCCAGTCTTCGACCTGGCCTTTGGCCTCGATCTGCTCGAAGCCCTTGATATCGGCGCCGGGGATGAAGCCGGCGGCCTTGCCCGAACGGATCACCACGCCCTTGGGCGGCTCCAACGCGATGCGCTCGACCATGGCGTCAAGCTCGTCGATCACCGCGCGGGAGAGGGCGTTCACGCCTTCGTCGGCGCGGTCCAGGCTGAGCACCAGGAAGCCGTCGCTGCGGCGGTCGGTCTTCCAGTGGACAAGGCGGAGTCCGTCGAACATGGCGTTTCCATACGTAGGAGTAGGGCAGGCAGGTATCATCCGGTCCGGCCCCCGCCCGGTCAATGCGAGCGGGCCGGGGCCGCCCGGCTTGCGTTATGGTCCCGGTGAACGGCAATCGGATCGTGGGATGTGCGCGGGAACTAATCCCGTGGGTCCACGGTCCATCGAGCGGCCCCACCCGGCCGCAGGAGCAGCGGCCCGGATGGGCGAGAACGAACTCGACCTGGAACTGGTCAAGCGTGTACAGCGCGGTGAGAAGTCGGCCTTCGACCTGCTGGTGCTCAAGTACCAGCACCGGATCGGCGCCGTCATCGGCCGCTTCGTGCCCGACCATGCCGAGGCGCAGGACATCGCCCAGGAAAGCTTCATGCGCGCCTACCGGGCGCTGCACAACTTCCGCGGCGACGCCCAGTTCTACACCTGGCTCTACCGGATCGCCGTGAACACCGCCAAGAACCACCTCGTGGCCATGAAGCGCCGACCGCCCACCTCCGACGTGGAGGTGGACGACGCCGAGCATTTCACCGGCGCGCGCATGCAGGACAACGACACGCCGGAACACGAGCTGCTGCGTGAAGAGATCGCGCGCGAAGTGTCCGAGACGGTGGCGTCCCTGCCCGAGGAACTGCGCCAGGCCATCACCCTGCGCGAGGTGGAGGGCCTGAGCTACGAGGAGATCGCCGAGACGATGGATTGCCCCATCGGGACGGTGCGATCGCGAATCTTCCGCGCACGCGAGGCGATCGACGCCCGCCTGCGCCCCCTGATGGACAGTGGACGGGTACGACCATGAGCAGCACCGAGATGAGCCTGGCCGAGCAGATGTCGGCCTTGATGGATGGCGAACTGGGCGAGGAACAGGCGCGCTTCCTGCGCCGACGGCTGGAGCATGACGCCGAGTTGCGCGCGGCGTGGTCGCGGCTGCAGCTGGCCTCGTCCTGCCTGAAGGGGCACCGCGTCCGGCCGATGGCCGTGGATTGCACGGCGGTGCGCGCCGCCGACGCGGCGGCCGCCGGCGCGCGGCGTCCCTGGCTGCGCCTTGCCGTGGCGGCCTCTCTGGCCGTGTTCGCAGTGGCCCTGGCGCCGCGCTTCCTCGGCACCTCGGCGCCCGCCGAATCCGGCGCAGCCGCCATCGCCGGTGCCGCGCCGGCCGCGGGTGTCGTGGCCGCACCGCTGCTGCCCTCACCCGCCGCCGCCGACCTGGTGGCCGTGCGTGCGAGCGCGCCGACCACGCCCGCGCTGGCGGCGCAGGCCGCGCCGGCCCGGGCCTCCGCGCCGCCTGACGGCCTGGTCGCCGTCAACGCCGCCTCCGCGCAGGCGAGCCCGCTGCCGCCGGACCCGCAATCGCCCACCGACTTCCCGCTGGTGGACACCGGCGAGAAGGCCTGGCCGCGCTCCGGCCTGCCCGGCGCCGCCAACGATCCCCAGCTCGAGGCCTACCTCGTGCGCCACAACCAGATGCTGGCCAACGACGGGCTCGGCGGCTTCGTCCCCTACGTCGACGTGGTCGCTCGCGACCCCGCGCGTTCGGCCGCCGATGCGCTGCCGGCCCCGGCCACGGAGCCCGCGACGAAGTGAAGCGGCGCGCCTTCCTCACGTTGGCCCTGGTGTTCGTGGGCCCGGTGTTCGCGGCGCCGGCTTTCGCCGCGGAGCCGCCCCGCTCGGCGCCGGGGCGCTGGCTGGACGGCGCGAAAAGCTGGGTGACCGACCTGTGGCGCAAGGATGCCGACGACTGGCTCGAGCGTATCGGACCCGCACTCACCGAACTCGATTACGAAGGCACGCTGGTGACCATGTCCGGCACCAGCATGGAAACCGTCGGGGTCTACCACGCCTACGAAGACGGCCACGAGCGCATGCGCCTGGTCACGCTGACCGGCCCGCACCGCGAGGTGATCCGCAACGACACCATGGTGATGTGCATCGGTACCGGCATCGACTCGGTGGGTTACGACGCCGACACCGCGGGCCGATGGAACCCGGCCGGGCAGTTCGCCGGCGCCGACGAACTGGAGGGCTACGAGGCCAGCCTGGGAGGCGAGGGCCGCGTGGCGGACCGCGACTGCCAGGTGGTGGACCTGCGCCCGCGCGACGGCTGGCGCTACGGCTACCGACTCTGGCTCGACAAGCAAACCGGCCTGCCCCTTCGCATCGCGCTGGTGGGCGAGGGCGGCCGCGCGCTCGAGCAGATGGCCTTCACCGACATCCGCGTCGGCCAGCGCCCCGACGAAGCCGACCTGAGGCCCTCCACCCAGCAGGGACTGCGTCGCGTCCAGACCCTGCGCAACGCGCGCCAGGACGATCCGGGCTGGCGAGTCCGCTCGCCGCCACCGGGCTTCGAACTGCGCTCGGCCCGGCGGCTCGGCGACTCGGTGCAACTGCTCTACAGCGACGGGTTGGCCAGCGTGTCGGTCTATGTCGAACCGATGCGCGCGGGCCAGCGCGGCGCCTCGGCGCTGCAGCGCGGCGCCGTCAACGTGCGCTCGCTGTGGCAGGACGGCCGCCGCGTGGTCGCGATCGGCAAGGTGCCGGCGTCCACGGTGGACCTGTTCGCGCGCAACCTGCAATCGAATGGCGGCGGCCAGGCGGCCGCCGCGCGACGCCCCAGCGGAACGCCGGCGCCCTGACGCGGAACTTTCATCCGCGCCGGCGATCCAGAAGACCAGGCGGCCCCGACCGCTTCCCATGAACCCGGATACACGGAACCCAGCATGAAAACCCTTCCCCGAATCGCAGTCGCCTTCTCCACCGTCGGCCTGGCGGGCCTGGTCTTCATCCAGAGGCAGGGACTGGCCCTGGCGCGGCCCGCCGGCGCCGCCGCCAGCGTGCCCGCGCTGGCCGCGCAGTCGGTCAGCACGCAGGTGGCCCCGCCGCTGGTCAACCTGCCGGACTTCTCGCGCCTGGTGGACCAGGCCGGTCCGGCGGTCGTGAACATCGAAGCCATCGTCGGTGGCGGCCGCAAG
>CBININ010000152.1:0-5834 GCA_966250755.1 uncultured Gammaproteobacteria bacterium
GCAGGTCCTTGATGCGGGTGCCGTGCACCACGAACAGCGGCGGGTTCTCGCCGCCGGGATGGGCGAAGCGCAGCTTGGCCGGATGCCCGCGCACCACCGGCGGCGGGAAGGCGGTGATCGCGGCCTCGAGCGCGCGATTGACCTCCGAGGTGCCGAACTTGCGCATGGCCGAGGCATAGGCGCGGTGGATCGCCGCGAACAGCTCGCGCAGCCCGGTGCCGTGCTTGGCCGAGATCGTCACCTGCTCCGCCCAGGGGCAGAACGAAAGCTTGCGGTCGAGCAAGGCGCGGGTCTGGTCGCGCTGGTACTGGCTTTGCCCGTCCCACTTGTTCACCGCGATCACCAGCGCGCGGCCGGACTCGAGCACGTGGCCCAGCACGGTGGCATCCTGCTCGGTGACGCCCTCGCCGGCGTCGAGCATGACCACCGCGACCTCGCAGTCCTGGATGGCCTGAAGGGTCTTGAATACGCTGAACTTCTCGACCGCCTCCTCGACCTTGGAGCGGCGGCGCAGGCCGGCGGTGTCCACCAGGCGATAACGCCGGCCGTCGCGGTCCAGGTCCACCGAGATCGAATCGCGCGTGGTGCCGGGGACTTCGGATGCGATCACCCGCTCTTCGCCAAGCAGGCGATTGACCAGCGTGGACTTGCCGACGTTCGGACGCCCGATGAAGGCGATGCGCATGCGGCCGTCGTCGGGCGGCGGCTCGACGGCATCCTCGCCGCGCGCCAGCCGCGACTGCAGCAGCGCCAGCACGGCCGGGAGGCCGCGCTGGTGCGCGGCGGCGATCGGAAGCACGGTGTCGACGCCGAAGCGCGCGAACTCGGCCACGCAGGCGGCCTCGTCCAGGCCGTCGGTCTTGTTGACCACCAGTGCATACGGTTTGCCGGACTTCCGCAGCCAGGCCAGGATCTCCTGGTCCAGCGGCAAGGGGCCTTCGCGCCCGTCCACCACGAACAGGACGAAGTCGGCTTCCTCGGCGGCGGCGCGAGACTGCCGCGCGGTCGCGCCCGCAAGCCCGCTGTCGTCGCCGCTAAGGCCGCCGGTGTCGCAGACGGCGAAGGGCCGCGCCTCGTCGAGGCGGCAAATGCCGTAGTTGCGGTCGCGGGTGACGCCAGGCTCGTCGTGCACCAGGGCGTCACGCGTGCGCGTGAGCCCGTTGAACAGCGTCGACTTGCCGACGTTGGGTCGTCCGACCAGGGCGACCAGCGGCAGCATGGCTCAGTTGCCCAGGCGGTAGGCGGCCAGCTTGCCCTCGTTGGACTGCGCATACAACACGCCCTCCGGCGAGACCTGCGCCGTGCCGCGGACCGCGGCGCCTTCGATGCGGGCGCGACCGACGACATCGCCGGTGTCGAGCTTGAGCCAGTGCAGGTAGCCCTCCAGGTCCCCGACCACCGCGTACTCGCCCTGGATGGCGGGCGTGGTGAGCTGGCGATTGAGCAACAGATTCTGCTTCCAGGCCGGATTACCCGTGTTGCGGTCGAGCGCCCAGACATTGCCCTGGCGATCGCTGAGCACGACCTTGTCGCCGGACACCGCGACGCCACCATAGCTGCCGACATCATGTGTCCACAGCGGCTGGCCGTTCGGAGCCGACAGGGCCATCACCTGGTCGTGCGCGCTGGCGACGAAAAGCTGGTCGCCGTCGATCACGATCTCGCCATCGATGTCGGCCATGCGCTCGAGTTCGGTGCGGCCCTCGGGCTCGGCGACGCGCGCGTCCCAGGCCTGCAGGCCGTCCTCGTCGCGCAGGGCCACCAGCGTGCCGTCGTCGTAACCGACGAAGGTCAGGCCGTTGGCGCCCACCGGCGTGCCGTTGCCGCGCACGCTCAGCGCCGGCAGGCCGCGGTCGAACACCCACTTGCGCGCGCCGTCGGCAGCGTCGAAGCCGAACACGCGACCGTCGTTGGAACGGACGATCACGCGGCCATTGGCGATGCGCGGGGCGCTGAGCACTTCGGAACTCACCTTGGCGGCCCACTTCTTCTCGCCGCTGTCGGCCGAGAAGGCCACGACTTCGCCATTGCGGCCGCCGACCACGACCAGACCCTCGCCGACGCCAGGACTGCCGGTCAGGCCCGCTTCAGCCGCCTTGCGCTGCCAGAACTTCAACCAGCTGCCGGTCTTCTCGACGCTGACGGCATTGGCGAGCCAGATGCGCTTGCCGGTGGCGGCATCCAGCGCGGCAACCTCACCGGCGTCGGTGGTGGCGTAGATCCGGTTTCCATCGAGTGTCGGGCGCTGGCGCAGCCACAAGCGACCTTCGCCGCCGCCGAGGTCGTAACTCCAAAGCTTGCTGACCGCGATCGGCGCGGCGAGCTTGGTGAGTTCGGCCGGTATCGGGCCCTTGTTCTTGGTCTTGCCGCCGAACCAGCCCTTGACGGTGCTGCAGCCGGGGGCGACGGCGACCAGGGCGGCGACGAGGAGTAGGCGACGAAGCATGGATCAGGTCCCCGGATTGGCGGGCGGTTGGCCGCCGGCGTCGATGAGCTTGATCTCCACCAGCTGGCGCGTGGCGGCCGACTGGTCGAGATGGGTGAGTGCGTTTTCGTAGGCCTTGCGCGCGGCGTCCCGGTCGCCCTTGGCGATGGCGATGTCGCCGCGCAGTTCCTCGGCCACTTCCGGGAAGGCGGGCGCGCCGATGCGGTCCAGCTCCTGGCCGGCCTCGGCGGCCTTGCCGCTGACCAGCAGCAGGCGGGCCAGGCGCAGGCGGCGGATCTCGGCCAGGTCGGCGCGTTCGTCCTTCGCAGCAACCTGCAGCAGCTTGATCGCATCCGTGGTCTTGCCGCTGTCCTGCAGGTAGGCCGCCAGGCGCAGCCGCGCCAGCGCCCCATAGGCCGTGTCGGCGTACTTGTCCATCAACTGCGTGGCGAAAGCCTGCACCTTGGCCGAGTCCTTGGCCGTCACGGCGTCCGCCATCAACTGGTACTGGCTGGCCGCTTCGAGCTGGTGCTCGGCGCCTCGGCCCTGCCACCACTTGAAGCCGAACACCAGGCCCAGGCCCAGCGCGATGCCGAGGATCAGCGAGCTGCCGTTCTGTCGCAGCCAGTTGCGGACGCGTTCGCCCTGTTCGTGTTCGTCGAGTTCCATCAGCGTTTCAAGTCCAGGCCGGAGGGCTGTCCGGCGGTTGCGGTGGTCGGGGCGGGAACGGAGCGGCGCATCACTGGCGCGCGATCCGGCCGTCAGAGGATACCGTAAAGCGCAAACGCTTCGCCTCGGGCAGCAGCGCCGCCGCCGGGGTACTGATCGGCGCGTTCTCGGCCCCGGGTCCGCCCGCGAGTCGTCGCGGGGACTGGTAATACATCGCCGCGGCGACCACGGCGGCCACCACCAGCAGGCTCACGACCAGGTATCCCATCGCGGGACCGGCCAGGCCGCTGCGTGCCCGGGGCGTGGCGACGATGCTGACCAGCGGTGGCGTCGGCTTGCCGCGCACCACTTCGTCGGCGAGCGTGGCCGGTAGGCCGAGAAGGCGCGCATAGCTGCCGACGTAGGAACGCACGAAGATCGGCGCGCCCAGCCGCGCCCAGTCCTCACGTTCGATGGCGTCGAGCACGGCCACCGGCAACTTCAACTGCTGGGCCACGGCCTCCAGCGTCCAGCGCGCCTTCTCGCGCGCATGGCGAAAACGCAGGCCGATCGGGTCCTCGAACAGGCTGTCCTGGAACGATTCGATGCTCATGGCGAACGTGCCCCCTCCCCAGTGGGCGCGTACTCGGGAAACTCGGCGTGCAGGCGGGCACGGTAGCGGGCGGCGCCCTGCGCGTTGCCGGCGGCCTGCTCGATGCGCGCCGCCAGCTCCAGCGTGGCGCCGTCGGCGCCGAGCGCATCGCGGCGCTGGATGAAGGCCTGCGCCTCGAAGGTCTTGCCCTGCCGAAGCTCGAGGTCGGCGAGCAGGAACAGCAGGTTCTTGTCGGTCGGCGCGAAGACCAGCGCGCGGCGCAGGTAATCGGAGGCCGCGGCAAGCCGCCCCGCGCCGTTGGCGCAGCGGCCGGCGTTGGCGAGCGCCTGCACCGGCATGCGGTAATCGGGGTCGGCCAACGCGAGCGCGAATTCGCGGTCGGCGCGATCGGCCTGGCCGTGTTCGCACAGCCAGACCGCATGCGCGTTGAGGATCGCGCCGTCCTTGGGGTCGAGCGCCAGGGCGCGGTCGAACGCGCGGCTGGCCTTCTCGGTTTCCCCGGCGCGCTCGTGCACGACGGCGCGCATGGCATGGGCCTGCGCCCAGCGCGGATCGCTGGCGAGCGCCATCTCGGCGCGCTCGGCCGCCTTGGCCAGGTCCCCCTTGGTGACGTAACCCTCGGCCAGGGTGAGGTTGAGCCGGCCGTCGGAACTGGGCGTGTTGCCCGCGCCCGACGGCGGCGTCGAACCGCCCCCGCTCGCGCAGGCGGCCAGCAACAGGCAGGACAGCAGCGCCTCAGGCCGCCGCATCGGTCTTGCCATCTCCGGCGATCTTGCGGCGGAACTCCGCCTGGCGGCGGGTGCGATCCATGACCTGGCCCTTCAGCTGGCCGCAGGCCGCATCGATGTCGTCGCCGCGGGTGCGCCGCACCATCGTCAGCACCTGGCTGTCGAGCAGCACGGTCTGGAACTTGCGGATCGCCGTGTCGTCGGAACGCGCGTATTGCGTGCCCGGGAAGGGATTGAAGGGAATCAGGTTGACCTTGGCGGCGTTCTCGCGCTGCACGCGCTTGTCGATGCCGCGCATGAGCTTCGCCAGCGCCCGCGCCTGCTCGGGCGCGTCGTTGACGCCCTGCATCAAGGTGTATTCGAAGGTGATCGAGGTGCGCGGCTTGCGCAACGCATAGCGCACGCAGGCATCCATCAGCACGTTGATGGGGTACTTCCTGTTCAGCGGCACCAGCACGTTGCGAAGCTCGTCGTCCGGCGCGTGCAGGGACACCGCCAGCGACACGTCGCTCTGCTCGGAGAGTTTGTCGATCATCGGCACCAGGCCGGCGGTGGACAGGGTCACCCGCTTGTTGGCCAGGCCGAAGCCGTTGTCGTCGCGCATCAGGCTCATGGCCCGCACGACGTTGTCGAAGTTCAGCAGCGGCTCGCCCATGCCCATCATCACCACGTTGGTGAGCTTGCGCTGGTGGTGCGGCACGTTGCCCAGGTGCCTGGCCGCCGTCCACACCTGGCCGATGATCTCGGCGGTGGACAGGTTGCGGTTGAAGCCTTCCTTGCCGGTGGAGCAGAAGCTGCAGTTCAGGCCGCAACCGACCTGGCTGGACACGCAGAGCGTGCCGCGGCCCTTGTCCGGGATGAAGACGGCCTCGATCGCGTTCCCGGCATCCATGCCCAGCAGCCACTTGTGGGTCAGGTCGGCGGCGGGCTTGTCGAACAGCACGCGGGGCGGCTGCACCACCGCGTGCTTCTCGAGCTTGGACCTCAGCTCCTTGCCGAGGTCGGTCATCTGGCCGAAGTCGGTGACGTGGCGGTGGTAGATCCACTTCATCACCTGCTGCGCGCGGAAACGCTTCTCGCCGAGCGTGTCGGCGAAGAAGCGCTCCAAGCCCTCGCGGTCGAGGTCGAGCAGGTTGGTGGCGGTCTCGCTCACGTCGTTTCCGTCAGGCCTCGGCGCGCGTCAGCGCGGGCAGAGCTCGGTGGCGCTGAAGAAGTAGGCCGTCTCGATGGCGGCGTTCTCCAGGCTGTCGGAACCGTGCACGGCATTGGCGTCGATGCTCTGAGCGAAATCGGCGCGGATGGTTCCCGGGGCGGCGTCCTTGGGGTTGGTGGCGCCCATCAGGTCACGGTTCTTCTGCACGGCGTTCTCGCCTTCCAGCACCTGGATCATCACCGGGCCCGAGGTCATGAACTCGACCAG
>CBININ010000153.1:0-5802 GCA_966250755.1 uncultured Gammaproteobacteria bacterium
TCCCCGTTAGGGCGGGGCAGTTGGCCGGGCGGTGCGCGGGTGTGTTGGCCGCCGCGGCACCCCCGGGGGCGGGCGGGGCTCACCCCGCCCGCGCCCACCGACAGACACCGCCCATAAAGAAGGGGCGACCCGAAGGCCGCCCCCACTCCACCCAACCCGATCTTCGCTCAGAACCGGTCCGGCCCACCCGAGCGGATGATGTCGCCCAGGGTATGGCCACTGCCGGTGTGGCAGTGCAGCGCATAGACGCGCGGCTCGACGCTGTTGGTGTCGCTCTCCACTTCCAGCGTGTAACGGCCGCTGGCGCCGCCATTGGTGTCGGTCTTGTCGCCGAGGTACACGTCCTCGAAGGCGACGACGCCGTTGCCGCCGGCCATCACCGTGCTGCCGTCCGGCCCGATCAGGCGCAACTCGAGCCCGTAGCTCGGCGGCACCGCCTCGTGCGTCACCGGATCGGCGATCTCGCAGCCCATCTCGTCGGGATGGCGGGCGTAGAACACATGCGTGTTGCTGTTCAGGCCCGGCGCGATGGTGAAGACCTTGCCTTCGGTTTCGCCCGGCATGCGCATCTCGCGGCGGATCGTGGTGTGGCGATTGACGTGGTCGTCCTGCGCCGCCCAGCTGGAAAACTCGGTGCTGTCGCCCTTCTCCTGCTTGGCCACGCGGAAGTCCGCGCCGAAGCTGGTGTTGTCCTGCACGGTGCAGAAGGCCATCAGGCCCGGCTCGTCGAACTGCCCGCCTTCCACCAGGGTGAGCTTGGCGCCGTCGTAGTTGCCGGCCGGCGCCCCGGCGGTGGCGAACACGTCGAGCAGGCGCACCAGCTTGCCCGGCGCCACGTCGACCGCGCTGCTGGCGATGGTGCTGCCGTCGGGGCGGGTGAGCGTGTAGGTGACGTGGTTGACCTCGGGCACGTCGTCCGGCGTGACGTCGTTGAGGCTGCCGATGAAGCAGTTGGTCTGGAAGGCCGGCGAGCTACCGGTCGCGGCGAGCCGGCGCAGGCCCGAGATCGACTGCCTGGCCGCGGTGAAGGTGTGGGCCGGGAAGGCCTCCACGCTGAAGCCCTGGCCTTGCGGGTTGCTCACCCGCGAGAACGCCGCGTACGGCTGCGCGCTGGTGTTGGTCTCGCTGGTGTAGAGGAAGCCGAAGTTGCTGCCGACCGCCAGCGCCGGGCAGATGTCGCGCAGGCTGGCGAAGGTGCGCGAGGCGCCCGCGGCGACGGTGAAGTCCGGGCAGGTGATCGCGGTGGCCTGCGCGGTACCCTCGCCGGGCACGTACTTGGGCGCGATCGTGAGGGTGGTGTTGGTGTCGGGGTTGCGGAAGGTGAAGCGCTGGGTGAAGGCCGCCGTGTCCACCACCACCGGGAAGACCTGGATGGAATGGTAGCCGTCGGTGGACTGCGCCAGGGCGGTATCCGTACCCGCGAGCGCGAGCAGGCAGGCGCTGGCGAGGGCAAGTTGCTTGAAGGTGTTCACTGACTTCTCCTTAGTCGTCTGGGCCGGGACGAGCTCCGCTCGTCCACTCGCGATCGATCAGAACTGGTTTCCGGCCTGCTGGTAGCGAACGAGGTCGCCCAGCGTGTGGCCGCTGCCGCTCTGGCAGTGCAGCTTGTAGGGCCGGCTGGCGGCCTCGTTGCTGCCGTTGCTCTCGACCTGGATCGCGTACCGCGTATTGGCGCCGTTGTTGCGGTCGGCCTTGTCGCCGAGGTAGATCTTGCCGAAACCGGTGCTGTTCGCGCCGCCGGCGATCATGCCGGTGCCGTACTGGTCCATCAGCCGCATCTCGAGGCCGTAGCCGGCCAGCGCGCGCTGGTTGGTGTTCGGGTCGATGATCTCGCACTGCACCCAGTCGGGGTGGCGGAAGTACACCACGTGCGTATTGGTGGCCTGGCCGGCGGGAATGACGAAGCTGCGGGCGCCGCCGGACTGCGCGACCTCGGCCGACACGGTGGTGTCGCGCGAGGCGGTCTCGTCCATGCTGCCGATGCTCGAGTAGGTGGACTTGCCGAGCTCCTGCTTGGCGATGCGGAAATCCGCGCCGAAGCTGGTGTTGTCCTGCACGGTGCAGAAGGCCAGGATGCCGGGATTGCCGGCGCCCGCCTCGTGGAAGGACACGGTGGCGTTGTCGTGGTTGCCGGCCGGCGCGCCGGCGGCGGCGAACACGTCCAGCAGGCGGGTGAGCTTGCCGGGGACCAGGTCGACCACGCCGCTGCCGAGGGCGGCGCCGTTCTCGGTGGTGAGCGTGTACTGCACCGGCGTGCTGACCGGGCTGCCCGCGGGCGTGATGTCGTCGAGGTTGCCGATGAAGCAGTTGCTCTGGAAGGCCGGCGTGGCGCCGGAGGCGGCCAGGCGACGCAGGCCGGTCACCACCGCGTCGGCGGACGTGAAGGTGTGGCGCGGGAAGGCCTCGACGGTGAAGCCGTTGCCCTGCGGGTTCGAGACCCGCGAGAAGGCGGTGAAGATGCGGTTGCTCACCGTCACCTTGGTGACGGTCAGGTAGCCGAACTGGCTGCCCGCGGCCAGCGAGGGGCAGAGCTCGCGCAGGCTGGTGAACTCGACCTGCTGCTGCGGCGGCAGCACCACCTGCGGACAGGTGATCGCCGAGGCCTGGCTGGTGCCCTCGCCCGGCACGTACTTGGCAACGATGGTCATGTTGCGGTTGTCGTCGGGGTTGGTGAAGGTGAAACGCTGGGTGAACGCGCCGGTGTCCACCGCCACCGGGAACACCAGGTGCGTGTGGAAGCCGTCGGTGCTCTGGGCAAGCGCGGGGGTGGCGAAGGTCACCGCCATCGCGGCCAGGATGCCGGCGGCGAGGGCAGAGGATTTCAAGGTGCTCACTGACTTCTCCTTGTCTGTGGTTGCACGACGAGCATGCATGTCACGGGATTCGCACGCCGTCCTTGCCGTGCCATTGCCCAACCGTGGGTGCGCGGCGGATTTGCGATCCGCGTTGAACCCTTGCAAGCAGTAACGCCGCGCGCACCTGCCTGAGGACGGCAAACTCATCCGTGCATTTGGCGGGCGGACAGGTTGGTTGCGATTCATGCGCAGGCCGGGTTTATGCTGTAGGCCCCCAACCAGGAGAGCCGCCATGCGCATCGCGAAGGACGACGTACCGGTCAGGATCGACGCCCCCGGCGCGGTGGCGCGCCAGCAGCGCGACTTCGGCACTGCGCAGGGCTACGGCACGATGTCGGGCGAATTCTTCTCGCTCGGCGCCGGCGCCGACATCGCGCCGCTGCTCAAGGGCCTGGAGGGCGACCTGTGCCAGGCGCCGCACTGGGGCTACGTGCTGCGCGGCGAACTGGTGGTGTCCTTCGCCGATGGCTCGCAGGAGAGCCCGCGGGGCGGCGACCTGTTCTACTGGCCACCCGGCCACACGGTGAAGGTGCTGCAGGACGCCGACGTGATCCTGTTCAGCCCGCAGGACGAACACACCCACGTGATGGACCACATGAAGAAGGCCATGGGCCTCTAGCGTCGGTGCCCCTGGGTGTCAGGCGTCCTGCGTCACCGGCGCGGGACGCGCCTTGGCCCGGGTGATGATGGCGACGCCCGCCAGGATCACCGCCATCGCGCCGATCGCATGCGCGTCGAAGCGCTCGCCCAGCAGCACCGCGCCGAACAGCATGGCGATCGGCGGATTGACGTAGGCGTAGCTGGTGGCGAGCGCCGGCCGCACGTGGTGCAGCAGCCACACGTAGGCCGTGAATCCCAGGATCGAGCCGGCGACCACGAGGTAGAGCATGCCCAGCGTGGGCGCCAGCGCCGGCAGCGCGTGGATGCGCTCGCCGACCGCCAGTCCGACCGCCAGCGACATCACGCTGCCCGCCAGCATCTGGGACGCGGCGGACATGAAGGGCTCGGGCAGGTCCTGCCCGCGGCTCCAGATCGAACCCCAGGCCCAGGCCACCGGCGCCACCAGCACCGCGATCGCGCCGACGGTGGAGCCGTTCAATTCGCTGCCGAGGTTGAGCCACACCACGCCCGCGAAACCCACCAGCAAGCCGAGCCACTCGCCGCGGCTCGGGTGGTGGCCGCGCAGCGCGGAGAACGCGCCAGCCCACAAGGGCATCGCCGCCACGCCGATGGCCACCAGCCCGCTCGACACCGACACCTCGGCGAGGTTGACCAGCGCGTTCGAGAGCACCGTCATGAAGATGGCGAGCACCCACAGGCGCTTCCATTGCACGCGCGTCGGCGGCGCGGCGCCGCGCGCGCGCAGCACCGCGTACATCAGCCCGCCGGCCAGTGCCATGCGCACGGCCGTCAGCAGGAAGGGCGGATAGCCCGGCAGCGCGATGCGGATCGCGTAATAGGTCGAGCCCCACAGCACGTAGACGGCGAGCAGGGCCAGGGCGACCGACAGCGGACTCGCGCCGTGGCGCGAGGCAAGGGCATTCACGCGCGCTCGGCCTCCAGCAGGGCCTGCTTGCGCGGCAGGCCCCAGCGGTAGCCGCCGAGCGAGCCGTCGCCGCGCACGATGCGGTGGCAGGGCACGATCACCGCCAGCCGGTTCTGCGCGCAGGCCCGCGCCACCGCGCGCGCCGCGGACGGCCGCCCGAGCGAGGCGGCGAGTTGCGCGTAGCTCAGCGTCTGCCCCGGGGGGATTTTCATCAGCGCCTGCCAGACGCGCTGCTGGAAGGCGGTGCCGATGAGCTCGATGTCCAGGCGCGCCGCCTGCCCGGCCAGCATCCGCGCCACCTCGCGCACCCGCGGCGCCAGGAACTCGTCGCGCCCCTCCTCCACCCGCTGCAACTGCGCCTTCGGGAACTCCGCGCGCAGTCCGGCTTCCAGCGCGCCGGCGTCATCGCCGAGCGTGATCGAACACAGCCCGCGATCGGTGGCGGCGACCAGCGCCAGCCCGAGCGCGGTATCGAGCAGCGTCCAGCGCACCTGCATCCCTTCACCGCCCTTGCGATACGCCGCCGGCGCCATGCCCAGCCGCGCCGCCCCGTCCTCGTACACCCGGCTGCTCGACCCGTAGCCGGCTTCGAACACGGCGCGGGTGACGTCGCCGCTGCCGCGCAACTCGCGCTTGAGCGCGGCAAGCTTCTTCTGCGCGCGGAACTCCGCGGGGCTCAATCCGAAGGTGGCGCGAAAACGGCGTTGCAGGTGCGCGGGGCTCAGGCCGACGCGCGACCCAAGCTCATCCAGCGTCATGTCCTGCTCCTCGAGCAGCACCTTCGCCTTCTGCAACCGCGGATCGACTGTCTGCACGTCCATGGCGGCGATTATCCGCCCGCCCCGGGCGCGACGCTATCCGATTCTTGCGGCCAGGCCGCGCCCGCTCACCGCAGCGAACCCAGGCAGCGGTCGCGGACCGAAGCCAGCTCGGGCGTCTGCACGGACGACAGCGCGACGCGGCGAGCCGTGAGCTCGCGCCGCCGACCGTACTCATCGTCGACGTACGCCGGCCCGAGGAAATCCACGCCAAAGCAGGCTTCGCCGTCGCGTTGTGCGCGCAGGAACAGGACCGGATCAGGAACGACATAGGACGCGGCCATGCCGGCCAGTTCCTCCAGCCGCTCACCCGGCGGCGTTACCGCGGCCGTCGCCAGCACCTCGTCCAGTGCACCAGCGTCGTGGCCCGCCACGCGCCGACCGAGCTCGGGAAAGTAAAGGGACTGCAACCCTGGCGCCGATGCACAAGCACCCAAAACCAACGTAAGCGGAAGCAAGAGGCCCTTCATGCCGCGACAGACTAGCATCCGCACCGGCGCGCCCGGCGACGCCGGAGGGAGGGGTTCGGACTGAAGGCCGGGCAGGATGCCCGGCCGGTCGCGACTGAGTTGGCAGGAGCGGC